>NZ_JASDDF010000023.1:0-85927 GCF_030407535.1 Pseudoalteromonas sp. APC 3224
GCCCACACAGATGATTGCTTTATATTGTTAAAGAACGTTGCGATTAAAGCGTTAAACTTTATCTCGCTAGGGCTGCGCATATTACGCTTTCCTATTTTTTTGTCAACACTTAATTTTGTTAAACTTAAAAGTTTTCAGAACTAAGTTTTACTCGACTCACTGAGTAGCTCGTGCCTCGCTATGCGTTGCGCTCTGCCGTCTCAGTGGGGTCGCATTATAGGGAGATCCGAAAACAGATCAACCCTTTTTTGAATAAAACTTGAAATAAATGACTGTTCGCTGGATATTTAGCCTAAACGCTCATTTTAACCACTAAAAACTACGGAAAAGTAGGTTTAACTAGCTAACTTTAAGTTTCCAACCGCATTTTTTCTGATATTTAATCTCTTGATTTAGTTCACTTGCCATCAGCGGATGCTTTTTTAACCAATTATTTTCAAATTGAATCGCTAACTCTTCATTCTCAGCTGTTATCTTGAAGTTTGGCAACACGTCATCTTGTCGGCGCATCGATAAAATAACAGCAATACGTAATAGTCGAACAATATACGCAGCAACACTACTATGTGCACCTAAATGATCTAAGCATCCTTTTTGAAGGTCTGAGCGATGGCTATGTGCTATAGCAACAATTACTTTATGCTCTGATTGCGAAAAACCAGGCATGTCGGTATTTTCTAAAATATAAGCGGTGTGTTTATGGTACTGCTTATACTCTATTAATAAACCTATTTCATGCAGCTGCGCGACGGCATTTAAAAGCGGCAATCCACTTTGCGCTGCAACCGGCCAATACTGACTGACTTCATTAGCTAGCAGTAATGCTAAACTTGAAACTCGAGATGCTTGCTTTTGATCAACATGATAACGATTCATAAAACCATCAATAGTGCGTTGACGAATGTCGGTATTATGAAGCTCCGGTAGCATGCTATATAAAACACCTTCACGAAGAGCACCACCCGCTAACCCCATTTGTTCTATTTCAAGAGACTCAAATAGTGCAATTAAAATAGCCAGCCCAGATACAAACACTAACCGTCGCTCTTCACTTAACCCAGGCAAGTCGAGTTCAGCTATTGTTTTATAGGCTATGGATTGTTGTTTGATGGTGTATAGCTTTTCAAGGGTGAGCATTTCATTTAAATTTTGTGCCACCATAATTTCTTGAATAGCTTGCACAGTACCTGACGCACCAGAGGCAAGTTGCCAACCAGCCGTTTTATATTCAGGTGCTATTTCATCAATAACATTTCGTGCTGCTTTTATCGCAGCATTAAAGTTTGCTTCATTTAATTGGCAATCTTTAAAGTAGCGTTCGAGAAAAGTCACGCAGCCAATATTAAGGCTTTTATAGTGACGCGCTTCAAAACCTTGGCCAATAACAACCTCAGTACTCGCTCCACCAATATCAATAACCAGCTGCTTGCCAGTACATGAAGAGGTATGCGCAACCCCTTTATAAATAGTTCGCGCTTCTAGCTCGCCACTAATAACATTCACTTTATGCCCTAATATTTCTTCAGCACGTAGTTTAAAGTCGTCGGCGTTGGTTGCTAAGCGAAGTGTTGCAGTGGCAACAATGGTGATGTTCTGCGTGGGAATATCTTGCAACCGCTCTGCAAACAAGGCCAAACACTCCCAGCCTCGTTGCATAGCCTCTAAGCTCAATAAATTATTATCATCAAGCCCAGCTGCGAGTCTTACTTTACGTTTCACGCGCCCTATAGTTTGCAGGCCGCCCGCCATTGATTTAGCAATAAGCATATGAAAGCTATTTGAGCCTAAATCAATGACTGCATATACATTTTTTTGCGGTTTAAGTTGCCCCACCGTTCAAAAACCTCTAGTTACAAATACAATCAAACTAACGGTCGGTTAAGACCGTCCTTTTTGGTAACCATTATTTGGGCGACGTCCGTTGTTATTACTACGATTACGTGGACCAGTAGAAAAATTACGTTTTCTATGAATAGTCGGCTTCGTTAAATCATCTAGCAATGCACTTTTATCGTAATGTGATAATGGAATGCTGTGCTCAATGTATTCTTCAATTTCATGAAGGTTATAAGCATATTGCTCACATGCAAAACTAATTGCATGACCTGAAGCGCCTGCTCGAGCTGTACGACCAATGCGGTGAACGTAATCTTCGCAATCGTCAGGTAAGTCAAAGTTAAATACATGACTTACTTCTGGAATATGCAAACCACGTGCAGCAACATCGGTAGCCACTAAAAAGTCTAGCTCGCCTTTACTAAATTGCGCGAGTATTGACTGGCGTTTCTTTTGGTTTACATCACCGGTGAGCATGCCCACGCGATGTCCGTCTGCTTTTAACCATGCATATACGGTTTCACAGCTATGCTTAGTATTTGCAAAAACAATGGCTTTCTCAGGCCATTCTTCTTCAATCAAGGTTAACAACAGCTTAATTTTATCTTCTTGTGAAGGATGAAATAGCTCTTCTTTAATACGTTTACCTGTTTTTACATCGGGCTCTATTTGCACATGCTCAGGGTTGGTCATGTGTTCAAATGCAAGCTCTTGTACACGGTACGATAGCGTAGCAGAGAATAATAAGTTTAAACGCTCTGACGTATCTGGCATACGACGGAACATATAACGAATATCTTTAATAAAACCCAAATCGAACATACGATCGGCTTCATCTAGCACGACTACCTCAATTTCATTAAGGGTGTAACAGCCTTGCTTATATAAATCGATTAGGCGACCTGTGGTGCCAATTAAAATATCAACGCCTTTTTCTAGTTGTGCACGTTGTTTTTCGTAATCTTCGCCACCATATACTAAACCTAAGTTAAGATTACAGTGCGGCGCTAAAATTTTTGCATCTTTGTGTATCTGAATCGCAAGCTCCCGAGTTGGGGCCATGATCAGGGCTCTTGGATGTTTACTAGGTGCTTTGCTAGATTGTAATAACCGGTGGCACGTGGCAGTTAAAAATGCCAACGTTTTGCCAGTACCTGTTTGTGCTTGGCCCGCAATATCGCGCCCTTCACAAATAAAAGGTAGGCATTTAGCTTGAATGGGTGTGCAATATTCAAACCCACTTTCGGTTAACCCGGCAACCACTTCCGGTGCAATAGCAAAGTCTGAAAACTTTTTATCGGTCAAATGTGTCTTAGTCATAGCGTTTAAGCATAACGTTTAAACTTGCAATAAGAAACAAGAGTGTTTAAATACGCACTAAATATTTCGCCTAACTAAACCGGAGAGCGCAATGAGCGAGAAAATAATCCAAATTACCGACGATAGCTTTGAAGCTGACGTATTACAATCAGACAAACCTGTACTAGTAGACTTTTGGGCAGAATGGTGCGGACCGTGTAAGATGATCGCCCCAATTCTAAGCGAAGTTGCTGATGAGTTTGATGGCCGTGTAACTATCACTAAATTAAACATTGACCAAAACGCGGGTACACCACCAAAGTTTGGTATTCGTGGTATCCCTACACTACTACTTTTCAAAGATGGTCAAGTAGCTGCAACGAAAGTAGGCGCACTATCAAAAACACAATTAGTTGAGTTTTTAGAAAATAACATCTAATAAGTGTTAATTAAAAAAAGGGCTCTCAGCCCTTTTTTATAATTTATTTTGCAGAAGTACTGGACGCTGCTGTAATGACCTGCTAGTTTATAAAGCCAACTAATCCTTAGTTATATTCAACAAACCTCACTCAACGATCTAATAAGCGATTTTGAGTATGACAACTGTAATAAAGAACCCACCAATATGCATTTACGCGAATTAAAAGACAAGTCTATAAAAGAGCTTGTAAACCAAGCTGAGTCCATGGGGCTCGAAAACGTAGCCCGCTTGAGAAAGCAAGATATCATTTTTGCAATTCTTAAATCACACGCCAAAGGCGGAGAGAATATCTTCGGTGGTGGTGTTTTAGAAATTTTGCAAGATGGTTTTGGCTTTTTAAGATCATCAGAAGCTTCTTACTTAGCAGGCCCAGATGATATTTATGTATCTCCGAGCCAAATTCGCCGCTTTAGTATGCGTACTGGCGACTCTATTTCAGGTCTTATTCGTCCACCAAAAGACGGTGAGCGTTACTTTGCTCTGCTAAAAGTAAACGAAGTTAACTTTGATAAACCTGAAAACTCTCGCACTAAAATCCTTTTTGAAAACCTAACCCCACTTCATGCAAACGAACGTTTTCGTATGGAACGCGGTAACGGCAGTAAAGAAGATATTACCGCACGAGTTCTTGATTTGGCATCACCAATTGGCCGCGGCCAACGTGGATTATTAGTAGCACCGCCAAAAGCGGGTAAAACAATGTTGCTACAAAATATTGCGCAATCAATCACACATAATCACCCTGACGTTACATTAATGGTTTTACTTATTGATGAGCGCCCGGAAGAAGTTACTGAGATGCAACGCCTAGTAAAAGGTGAAGTTATTGCATCAACATTCGATGAGCCAGCTTCTCGCCACGTGCAAGTTGCGGAAATGGTTATCGAAAAAGCAAAGCGCTTAGTTGAGCATAAAAAAGATGTGGTTATCTTGCTTGATTCAATCACCCGTTTAGCACGTGCATATAACACGGTTATTCCATCATCAGGTAAAGTACTAACCGGTGGTGTAGATGCTAATGCGCTACATAAACCTAAGCGTTTCTTTGGTGCTGCACGTAATGTTGAAGAAGGCGGTAGCTTAACAATTATTGCAACGGCGCTTATTGATACCGGCTCTAAAATGGATGAAGTTATCTACGAAGAGTTTAAAGGTACAGGTAACATGGAACTACACCTTAACCGTAAAATTGCGGAAAAACGTGTATTCCCAGCTATCGACTTTAATCGCTCTGGTACACGCCGTGAAGAGTTACTCACTAAGCCAGATGAACTACAAAAGCTGTGGATTTTACGTAAAATAGTACATGACATGTCAGAAATTGACGCCATGGAATTTTTAATTGATAAACTATCGATGAGTAAAACCAACGATGAGTTTTTTGATTCGATGAAACGTAAGTAAGCTAAACTCTAGTTAAATCAACGTTTTTAAATAAAAAAGACACCAAATGGTGTCTTTTTTGTTTTTAGAGTAGATTAACCTGAACTCTGGTTAAGAGATTTACTAACATATTGAATCAAAAAAAATATTTGTGCTTATTTTTCTCTAGCTAGAGATTTTTAGTGAAAACAAGGCGAAATTACGCGTCAATAGCTCGCCTATTGCAAATAAATTCAACGCAGTTAGCGCTGAAAATAGCTGCTTGAGATGGATTTATTATCCGGAGTTCAGGTTAAGTTAATTTATTCGTACTTTTTAAACAGTGCCTGTAAGTTATTCACTAATGTTGTTAGCCTTTGCGTATTTATTTGTGGCTGAAGTAATTCATTGTCTAGCGCTTTTGCCGCTAAGGCTATGTCTTTAAACTCGAACATTTGTGCCGCCCCTAACACTCGATGGCTATCTTTTTGCAGCGCCTGATAATCAGCATCTTTAAAGTGTAGCTTAATAAGCTCGCTTTCTTCGGCTAAACTTTGTTGAAAGCTCGTTACTAAATCACTCATATCAACATGAATCTGTTCAGTTGATACCTCTGTATTTGCAGCACTTAAGTATTTTGCTAGCACAGTATAAAAAGACTCTTTATCGATTGGCTTTGCTAAATAGTCACTAAACCCGAGTGATAGGTAATGGTCAATTTCGTGGCTCATGGCATTGGCCGTTAATGCTAAAATAGGCTGTTCATAACCACATTGCTTGAGTAGTTCAAACGCAGAAATACCATCCATAACAGGCATTTGAATATCTAACAGTACTAAATCTGGGTATAGCTTTAAACTTTGTTCTACTGCTTGCTCACCGTTTTCAACGGCAATCACTTCCAGCCCAAGAGAATGTAAATAACGACTGATCAGTTTGCGGTTATCACTGTGATCTTCAGCAAGAACCACTTTACCCGATAATAATCTATGTCGCTCATCTGACTTTGCTTGCTGATCGTCATGGCAAACTTGCTCTTCAACTTGTATACAGGGCAAATAAAATGAAAACTCACTGCCTTTTTTAAACTCACTCTGCACACTTATATAGCCACCCATCATCGCCGCCAATTGCTGCGACAAGCTCAAACCTAGTCCTGTGCCACCAAAACGTCGACTAATACTGTTATCGGCTTGGCTAAAACACTCAAAAATAAGTTTAAGTTGGGATGAGCTCATACCAATCCCAGTGTCTTTAATCGAAAAGAGTAACCCTTGCTCGGTTTTACTAACACCAATAGTTACTTGTCCTTTATGAGTAAACTTAATGGCATTAGCACATAAATTAATAAGAATTTGTTTTACTCGCATTAAATCTAATCGCGTAAAATAGGATTTTTCTAACTGGCAGTCTAAAACTAACGATAAACCTTTCGCTTTAGTTTGAGGAGAAAACATAGCGTGAATATCGTTGATAAGCTGCACCACATCAAAACAACTAATATTAAGTTCTAACCGGTTTGCCTCTATCTTACTTAAGTCCAACACATCATTAATCAAGCTTTTTAAATGCTCACTTTGACGTTGTATTACTCTAAGCTCATCTTGTAACTGTTCCGGCTTGTATAGATCATTAATAAGATCATCAGTTTGTGCCAAAATAGCAGTTAACGGTGTTCTTATTTCATGGCTTATATTCGCTAAAAACTGGCTTTTCACCTCGTTTGCTTCACGCAGCTCCTGTGCCACACTTTGTAGCTCTTTGGTACGCTGTTCAACTTGTTCGCTTAACTTTAACTTAGCTTGCTTTTCTGTTCGGCGCTTATAAACAGCAATTACCGTAATTAAAATTAATATGGCAACAATCACCAACAAAAACGTTAACTGTGAACGTTTAGCTATTTGCAATTCTTGTAAGTATTGTTGTTGTTTTAATTGTTTAATTTCTTGGTTTAGCTGATTCGATTCAAACTGGATTTGAAATTGACTGACCGCTTTTGAGGCTTCTTCGGTATTCACACTACGCTGATAATCAACGTACTGTTGGTGTAAATTTAGCGCTTTTTCATAATCCCCTAAGCTCGCATTTATTAGTGCTTCAATTCCTAAGCCATCTTTAATACGCATGCCATTATTGTACTCTTTGGCAAGGGTAATTGAGTGCTCTGAGGTTTGTTTGGCACTTTGCGTATCACCTTGTACAAATTGAACAATTGACAACACATGTAACGCTGCCGCCAGTAAAGACTTATTATCTGCCTCTATTGCAAATTGTTGGCCCGCATTAGCGTGATAAAAGGCAACATCAAATTTATTTAGCTTAAGGTTGATGGTGGCTAAATTTGTATGCTTAGTAGAAAGTTGAAACGCATTATTAACGCTTTGATAGTAACGTAAGGCCAACTGATTATAATGCAGTGCTAATTGGTACTGTCTCGATTCTGTGTAAGCTACTCCCATATTACCGTATGCTTGGGCAACACCGTCTTCATCGCCAAGTTCTTGAAAAACTTTTAAAACCTCACGGTACATCTCAAGAGCTGACTCATATCGAGAGAGACGAATATAAATACCGGCAATATTATGTAATATATCGGCCTTATCTTGTGCGCTTCCCTCTTTTTCATAAATTACTTTGGCTTGTTGATAATAATCAAGAGCTAGCTCCATGTTATACATATCAAAATAAGCAAGCCCGATATTACTAAGTAAATTAGCCTGCTTTATCGGACTTTTAAGCGCAATTGCGATGTTTAACGCGCGGCTATAATCAACGACCGCTTGTTGCACTAACCCTTGATAATAAAGCACAACTCCTTGCATTTTAATCGCACGAAAGAAAAGTTTAGGCTGATCTTTTAACGTACTACTGGTCTCTAGCAATTTAAAATATTTTAGTGCATTG
The DNA here is from genome assembly GCF_030407535.1 of Pseudoalteromonas sp. APC 3224. Taxonomy (GTDB): domain Bacteria; phylum Pseudomonadota; class Gammaproteobacteria; order Enterobacterales; family Alteromonadaceae; genus Pseudoalteromonas. Next base: position 7,883 of record NZ_JASDDF010000023.1, read on the forward strand.
GCTAAATCACTTTGCGCAAAAGCCAGCTCAGCTAAATCGCTATAAATAGTAATGCGTTGTAAATTTGGAACATCAGGGTTCGATAAGATATCGGTTGCAAGGCGATGCTTTTCAGGCCATGCTTGTTCAAGGTTAAACTGCTCAAACAAACTTGGCTGCTCATTTGATAAAGCGTCATTTGATGCACTACTTAAAACAGCCAAAAAGCCAATAAAGCAGATGCGCTTTAACTGAGTCAGCATAAAAATATCCTTAAATCCTTGCTAGCCATAACAAAACGACACCCAAACCAAGTATAAACATCTAATTTAGACCAATTCAAAACAGGCACTCACGCCCACTCCTTGGGGTTTAATGTTATTTGGGTATATGATAATTTATCCAAGATACACTAATTAATAGATTGTAAACAATGCTTAACCCTCTGATAGATGAGATTTTTGAACTATTAATCAATAAAAAAGTGTGGATGGTTCATACTTTAGCATCTGAGTTAAAACAACGTGGGTTTCTTGATACTTTAGCTGCCGAGCCTGAGCGCGACCTATTTAAGCGCAATTTTTTAATTATGAATGCGCTTTATCAACTACAACAGCAATTAATGCCGAAACAACAATTAGTCGTTAAAAGCTTACATATTGAACTTGTAAACAGTTCCAGTTATAACCAACTACACCCTAACGATCCACTACGCGACTATTATTTAAACTGGCAAAATTTTGAAACATCTACGGATGAAGTCAAGGCGTTATTAGATAGCTTTTGGCAGCAATTTAGTAGGCCTACTTATCGCGAAATTCCACTGAGTAATGAGCAGCAACAACAACTGCTGGTGCGTTGGCAATTAACATCGCCAGTCACACTAAAAGAATTACAAAAACGTTGGCGACAACTTGCAGTGCAGCATCATCCAGATAAACAAGGGGGTGACAATGAGGTGTTTAAACAACTAAAAATAGAATATGAGCAACTCAAGGCGAGTTGCTCAGATTAGATCGAGAGTTAACGCGTTAGCCGACGAGCACGAATTTTACGTCCTTTAATATTACCTTCGGTTAATTTGCGTAACGCTGGTTTAGATGAGTTACGCTCTACCGCAACAAATGCCACGTTATCAAGTACGTTGATTTTACCAACTTGGCGCCCAGCAACACCGTCTTTTCCGGTTAATGCGCCTAAAATATCACCCGCGCGCACTTTTTGCTTTTTGCCTGCATCTATCATCAGCGTCACCATTCCAGGTTTGTATGGCGGCTTATCTAGTAGGTTATAAGATGGCATTGGCTCAGGAGTAAAGTCACGCTCGTAGTGGTCGCCAATTTGAGCCACTTTAAATTGCTCTGCCTCACCATAAATAGAACACGCAATCCCTTTTTTACCTGCTCGCCCTGTACGGCCAACACGATGTACATGAGTTTGTGGATCGTGAGCTAAGTGATAGTTAATCACCATGTCCATGTCATCAATATCTAAGCCTCGTGCAGCTACATCGGTAGCCACTAAAATAGACGCACTCTTATTCGCAAAATGAATCAGTGTACGCTCACGGTCACGCTGCTCTAAATCACCATGCAGTGCCACCGCACTAAAGCCTTCATCGGCTAAATCATCACATACTTGCTGCGTTTCAACCTTGGTATTACAAAAAACCACACAGCTTTGCGGGGTAAATTTAAGAAGTAACAGCTTAAGCGTTGGATAACGCTGTTTATTATTATCCATTTTGTAGAAGTATTGCTTAATCGTGCTTTTTTCTTGCTGCTCTTCTACTTTAATCATTTCTGGATTACTAAGTACACGCTTAGCAATAGCTTCAATTGATTTTGGAAAAGTAGCACTAAATAACAACGTTTGACGATTGGTTGGAATGCGATCAATTATGGCATCTAGGGTGTCTTGAAAACCCATATCAAGCATTTGGTCGGCTTCATCAAGTACCAGAGTTTCAACATCATCTAAACGCAATGTACCTTTGCGAATATGATCGTCAACTCGCCCCGGTGTACCCACAATAATATGTGCACCATGTTCGAGTGAACCAATTTGCGGCCCAATTGAAACCCCACCACACAAAGTTAAAATCTTAATGTTATGAATACCACGCGCTAGTTTACGCATCTCAACCGCCACTTGCTCTGCAAGCTCACGAGTTGGGCATAATACTAGCGACTGAATACGAAAGCGTTTTACATTTAGCTTGGCTAAAACGCCTAAACTAAATGCCGCTGTTTTACCTGAGCCTGTTTTGGCTTGGGCAATAATATCTTTGCCACTTAAAACAGGCGGTAGGCTTTGCGCCTGTACAGGCGTCATTTGGGTGTAGCCAAGCGTTGATAAATTATCAACTAACCCTGAAGGTAAGGCCAACGATGAAAAAGCAGTTGCAGTCACAATAAATTCCATAGCAAAAAATAACTTGAGAAAAGTCTCAATTAATATGCGGCTAATAATAGCAGAATTAACAATTAGCAACCATTAGCAACGTACGATTAAAAGTTGCAATAAAGATATTGCAAATGATAGTTGTTTTCATTAAGATCTGCGGCGTTTTACTACTCTAATAATTCTAAGCCGGAAGCCACTAATGAAACTTAACCCTCTTTTTATTGCACTTTTAGCCTGTACCTCTGCAAATGTATTTGCGAACACCGCAAATATAGAGCGCATTGAAGTTAAAGGTAGCTACTTCAACGACTACAAAGTAGATAATGCCAGTGGGGCAATGAGAACCTCAACCTCATTACTCGATACCGCACAGTCAGTTACCGTAATCACTGACACAATCGTTAATGAGCAACTAGCAACCACTCTTGGTGAAGTATTGACCAATGATGCTAGTTTAACTGCAGGGTCTAAACAACGAAACAGAGAAGTATTTAACTTACGTGGTTTTCAATTAAGCTCATCAACCGGCTACCTGCGTGATGGCCACCAGCATTGGTCTCATTACCAACAACCCATCGAAATTTTAGAGCAAGTAGAAGTTATTAAAGGCCCTTCAAGTATTTTGTATGGGCAATCAGGCCCCGGTGGCCTAGTTAACATGGTAACTAAAAAGCCAACTGCACAAACGCTATTTAGTGCCAGTGCCGATGTTGACCAACATGGTTCAACTCGCTTTATGCTTGATGCTGGCGGCGCACTCACCGAGGCTGAAGATTTACGTGCCCGTGGTGTATTAGTAAAACAAGATGTTGAATACTGGCGAGAATACCAAAATGGTGATAACCGCGAACGCGATCGCTTTTTAGGTGCCTTAGTGGTTGATTACGATATTAGCGATAATGCCCTAGTACGTGTACATTATGATCGCACTGATGACGAAGCAGGCTTAGATACTGGCGCTTGGATAGATAATGATGCCAACATTATTGGCGATGACAAAACAATTCGTGATATGTCATGGGCCTTTACCGATATTACTGTTGAAAACATGGGTATTGATTTCAAAGTATTTTTAACCGATAACTGGCAAGTAAATTTAGGCTACAACGAGCAAACATTTGAACGCCAGCGCTTTGAATCAGCGCCAAGTAGACCAAGTAACTTTATCGAAGGTGATAGCTACACCTCAAAACCTTACGATCGCTTTGATGACTGGCAGTTTAAAACCGCCTTTGTCGACTTTATTGGTGAATTTGCAACAGCTGGTATTCAGCATCAACTTTTAATTGGTGCTAACTCGCTTGATTATTATTATGGCCAATTAAAAGTGCCTGAAGATCGTAAAAACACATCATATCATTTCGATTACACGGCTGGGCAAAACGAACCTGAACGTCCTAATATAAGCTACAAAACGGACGACACAATTAGCTCATCTGCTTACGACTACTACGGGGTTTATATCCAAGATTTAATTTCATTCTCACCAGAATGGCAACTATCACTGGGTGGTCGTTACGATAAACAAAGTAAAGAAAACAGCAATAACGAATCGTTCGTACCTAAAGTTGGTGTACTTTACCATCCAAATGCCTCTGCAACTGTTTATGCAAGTTACTCAGAAGGATTTGAGCCGCAAAACGAAACATTAGTAAATGATAAAGATGTTAATAACGGTATGAAGCTCGATGCTATTACCTCTGAGCAAAAGGAAATTGGGGTGAAATGGCAACTGTTTGATGACCGATTAATGCTTGGCGGTGCCTTATTTGATATTAGCAAAACAGGTACCTTAGTGAGCGAAGATCTTATTAACCCTATCGGTGATATAACCAGCATCACCACACAGGCAGGTGAGCAACGCCATAAAGGTTTTGAGCTTGCAGCTCAGGGCGCTGCAACTGACCGTTTATTTGTTATGGCATCAACCATGTATTTAGATGCTAACTATGAGCGTGATGAAAAATTAGAGGGCAAACGCCCTACTGATGCTCCAAAATGGTCTGCCTCTTTATGGACACGTTATGAACTCAATGACGCTGTTGCTTTTAATGCAGGTGCGTTCTACGAAGGAGAGCGTTTTGCTGATAACGCTAACACCGTAACAAAAGAGGGTTATACTCGTGTTGATATTGGCGCAACCTACAAGCTTAACTTAAATAACAACGATATTAACTTACGTTTAAATATTGAGAACTTATTCGATAAAAACTACCTAGCCGGTGGCGGTTTAAATAACGTTACCGTAGGTGAAGGCACAAGTGTGCGTTTAGCTGCACAATTTAGCTTCTAAGCTGATTCTCTACAAAGCCCATATTAAAAAGTATGGGCTATATAAACTAATCCTATATGACATAATTACTTACAGTTTGCTGCTTTACTAATTTATCACTTGCTCTAAAGTTGTAAATTAACAAGGAGCCTTATTATGTTGCTTTTCAATACTAGTCAGTCATTCCCTCATTTTACACACGTTCAGTGCTGCCCCGACTGCAACAACAACAGCTATCACTTAGTTAATCAAAGTCGCTTTTTACGCTTTACCATTTTTCCTATATTTCCGATCAAGTTAAGCTATAAACGCGAGTGCTATCAATGCGGACATAGTGAGGCTATCAACATTAAGACGTTACCTCTGTTTGAAAAACTTAGCCTACCAAAATACTGTATTGGATTAATTTTATTACTATGGGGGGCGTTATTTTTTTATCAAAAGCACCTCAACACTGAAGCACTAAAACAAAGCTATTTAACCTCCCCAAAAGCTTATGATACCTATTTAGTTAAAGCCGATAAGTTCACTCACGAACCATGGACACTCACTAATTTAAAAGTTGCGCAAGTACTCAGCTTTGATGAGCAATTTATAACGTTTCAGGTGAGTAATTACAGCTATAAGCGCACTAGTGCCATTACCACAGCGATGCGTGCAAGTTTATTAGTACAAAGAGATTACTTTTCTTCTCAAACTATTACTCTGCCTCGTAATGAAATAAAACGTTTATACGAAGATGACATTATATTTGACGTGCTACGCCCACAAGCATATTCACTTTATGGCGGGTTTGTGATGTTTCCACCTAAACCTAAACCTCTTTATAAAGGCTTAAAGCTCGATGAGAATAATCAGCAAGGGATTATTTACTATAAAGATAAGCAATATAACGAAGCGCTTGAAAGCTTTAACCTAGCAGCAAACTCAGGCTCACAATGGGGTCAACTAAATCTTGCTCAAATGTATCGTGATGGACAAGGTACAAAAAAGAACATTCAGCAAGCGATTTATTGGTATAAAAAAGCCATTGCTCAAGGTAATAGCAAAGCTAAATACGAACTTGAGCAACTATGCAAAACAACTCAGTGCGAATAAAATAAAGTAGCGTTACCACCGCTACTTATTTGCTTTAAATAACTTAGTATAAGCGACATGCGCAATCACAAGAACCAAACCAGCACCTATTCCTAACAGTCCGTCAAATACTAAAGGGGCTAGTATTTCTCCTGTGCTACCAGCAACCGACTGCGCATAATGAGTTACATCCACTTGGGTATGATGCAAAAGCTCAATTGCGTGTACTAAAATTCCACCACCCACTAAAAACATTGCCACTGTGCCCGCAAAGGCTAAAAACTGCATTAACCGTGGGGCTGCAGCTAATAAGGCTTTACCGAGTAATTCTCTAAACTTACTTGCGGAGAGTTTGGATTGATTAAGTAAATATAAGCCCGCATCATCAAGCTTTACAATCCCTGCTACCAGTCCATAAACACCAATTGTCATAATGATGGCAATCACACTCAATACCAGCGCCTGGTTCATTAATGTCGCCCCTGCGACCGTGCCTAATGTAATAACAATAATTTCGGCGGAAAGAATAAAATCAGTACGAATGGCGCCTTTAACTTTTTGTTTTTCATACTCTGCCAGGTCTAAATTTTCAGCACCTTCTGTCGCTTCTGCATGATGAGATAAAAATATTTTTTCTGCGCCTTCAAAACATAAAAATAAGCCACCTATCATTAAAAGTGGAGTAATTAGCCAAGGCAACCACACACTAATTAATAACGCAGCAGGGACTAATATGGCTTTATTTAAAAACGACCCCTTTGCCACAGCCCATACAACGGGCAGCTCCCTATCAGCAGTAACCCCAGTAACTTGCTGAGCATTAAGTGCCAAATCATCACCAAGTACTCCGGCTGTTTTCTTTGTCGCAACTTTACTCATGGTCGCAATATCATCCAGCAAAGTCGTTATATCATCCAGTAATGTTAAAAGGTTGGTGCCAGCCATGAAATTTCCTAACTAAAAATAAGATCTTAAACATAACGTAAAGCTATATTTTCACCAACGGTTAATTTAGCTTTGTTAAGCTCTTAATTAAACAAGGGACTCAATAAGGCACAGCCAATGAAACACGCTATCGTTATTATTGCTCTAATAGCTTTGACTGCATGCAATAAGCAGCCAGTTACAAATAACTATGTTTGCGATAACGCACCTGCAAAACTTGATATTATTAGCAACAAGCAAGCAAAGCTGAGCTTTTATGATCATGATTACATATTGAATCATGAGGTGAGTGCTTCAGGCAGTAAATACATTAATCAAGAGGTGTTATTTTGGAGTAAAGGAGAGCAAGCAATGCTAATAATTAACGGCAAAAAATACCAATGTAGCAGCAATTAACCAATAACTAACATCAAATTAAAAAACTTGCTACACTAACAAAAGTCTTAATATTGTTGATAAAGTTATGCAATCTCTCGCTATAAAACATAAAATAATTTTAGCCTTTTCAGCCATTGGCTTGTTAATGCTTACTAGCTGCATATTTTTTTACTGGTCGCTAAATCAAATTAGTATCACTAACACACGTATAGAAGCGTTGGCAGTGCCTGTACAACAAGCCAGTAAAGACCTTCGTTTATCACTCCTTTCTATCACTAAATTTAATGCCATTGCTTATAGCCAAACTAAACTTAATTTACTGCTGGAAAATAAAAAGCAGGCACACGCTGAACAAACGCAGTTTTTTAGTAAATTAGAAGCACTAAAAGCACAAGTTGCCCAGCAGCAAGGTATGCAAACACTTCTTACAGTTATTAACAAAGACTTCGCCCAGCTAAATACAATAAGCAACCAAATGCTTGCAGCAAAAGAGCAACGATTTAAGGCGCAAAGCTCAGCCGCAGCACTAACAATTACGTTTAATGAACAGCTTCGTGAACTCAGTAACCGCTTGCTTGATATAGAGCTCATAAACGTTGAGAGCAACCAGCAATCACTTTTGAATGCAGTATTTGGCACTGCGACTCGTGTTGATGATTTATTATTTACTTTAAATAATAATGTCAAAGGGATTGGGCAAATAACAACTTCAGAAAATATAAACGATCATCAGCAAGATACCTCTTTTTTACTCGATAATATTAAATCTAATCTTAGCTACTTAGAGCAACAAGCCGCCCCAATTGCTAATAAACTCAACGCTAATGAGCTAATTATAGCGTTTAACGATTTAAGCAGCTTATTAAATAATCCTGATGGGCTGTATGCATTGCAAAATGCTGTGCTCAATAATAAAGATAAAGTTGATCAGCGGTTCGAAAGCTTTCAACAGGCATTTATTAGTATTGAAAGTCAACTGATTGAGCTTAATAAACTGGCTGACATACGCTTTAACTCCCTACAAGAGAGCGCTCAGTCAGCGATTAATACCGGCTCTAGTTTAGTGATTATTATTGCGTTTGTTTTAATTGCTTTGCTGATTATTATTTCAGTTTTTACTACTAACGCCATGCTAAAACCGCTTAAAAAGGTAAACAAAGAACTTGCTCACATAGCCTCAGGTGACTTTTCTAAGCGTAGCAATCCCCGCAGTAAAGATGAATTTGGTACTCTGATGCATAACACTAATAAGCTTTGTGATGATTTAACTCACTTAATAAAAGCCATTAGTAACGATGCTTACGAACTAGATAATTCAGCTATTCAAACCAGCGAAAAAGGCCAGCAAATGACCATTGTTGCTAAGCAACAGCTGGAACGTAGTGCACAAGCAACCTCATTAGCACAGCAAATGTTGCAAAGTTCTCAAGCCGTACACGAACAAGCGCAAAGCACCTCTAATGAAATTACTAATGCCTCGCAATTTGCCAATGACGTTAACGACATTGCAAATAATAATAGCCAAAGCATTGAAGCACTTTTAAGCCGCTTAGATAGAGCAGTAAGCAGTACAGAAGAACTAGCTCAATATACGCAACTAATTGGCGCCATTGTCGATACCATTAGCAGTATTGCAGAGCAAACTAACTTACTGGCACTTAATGCCGCAATTGAAGCGGCACGTGCTGGTGAACATGGTCGAGGTTTTGCCGTAGTAGCCGATGAAGTACGCTCGCTTGCAGCCCGCACACAAAGTTCTACAAGCGAAATTACCACCATGATTAACACTCTACAGCAGCATACTCAAACCACTCAAACTGAAATAAATGATGGGCAACAACAGGCTAAGCATTGCGTTGAAAACAGTACTGAACTAAATAGTGCTGTTGAGCGTATTAAGAGCACGCTGGTATCGGTTAATGCTATGAGTAAAGAGATTGCGAGTGCCTCACATGAACAACTGGCAAACAGCACCGATATTCAACAAATAATGGCTAAGGTAACCGAGCAGGCTACCTTAAATGCCAACAATGCAACGACCCTAGCAAGCGAAAGTGAAGACGTTAACCAACTTGCACACTCACTAAAAGGTGCAGTAGAGCGCTTTAAGTTTTAAGCGCAGCTAATGACTTGGCTTGTATGAACTGGGTATAATACTTTTAACTTTTTGCTAAGTAACGGCCCACAATGAAATACAAAGATCTGCGCGATTTTATCGATTTACTTGAGAAACGAGGCGAGTTAAAACGCATCAGCCAAGAAATCGACCCGTATCTTGAGATGACCGAAATTGCTGACCGCACACTGCGTGCCGAAGGCCCTGCTTTATTATTTGAAAACCCTAAAGGGTACGACATTCCCGTTTTAGCTAACTTGTTTGGTACCCCAAAGCGTGTAGCTATGGGTATGGGCCAAGAAGATGTGAGTGAATTACGTGAAGTTGGAAAATTACTCGCATTTCTAAAAGAGCCTGAGCCGCCAAAAGGCATTAAAGAAGCGCTCGGACAAATTCCGGTATTCAAGCAAGTACTTAATATGCCGGCTAAAGAAGTTAAAAAAGCCCCCTGCCAACAAGTTATTTTACAAGGTGACGACGTTGACTTAACTAAGTTTCCTATTCAGCACTGCTGGCCTGGCGATGCTGCACCTTTGATTACTTGGGGTTTAACCGTTACCAAAGGACCTCACAAAAAGCGCCAAAATTTAGGGATTTATCGTCAACAGCTATTGGGTAAAAATAAAATCATTATGCGTTGGTTATCTCATCGCGGTGGCGCGCTTGATTTTCAAGAGTGGTGTAAAGAACACCCTGGCCAGCCCTACCCTGTTTCGGTGGCATTAGGTGCAGATCCTGCGACTATTTTAGGCGCTGTTACCCCCGTTCCAGATACGTTAAGCGAATATGCCTTTGCAGGTTTACTACGTGGTAGTAAAACTGAAGTAGTTAAGTCAATCTCGAATGATTTACAAGTACCAGCCAGTGCAGAAATCGTACTTGAAGGGCATATTATGCCTGGAGAGATGGCGCCGGAAGGTCCATATGGCGACCACACAGGATACTACAACGAAGTCGACGACTTCCCAGTTATGACGGTCACTCATATTACACATCGTAAAGACCCTATTTACCATAGTACTTTTACTGGCCGTCCGCCGGATGAGCCTGCGATTTTAGGGGTGGCATTAAACGAAGTATTCGTACCAATCTTACAAAAGCAATTTCCAGAAATTGTCGATTTTTATTTACCGCCAGAAGGTTGTTCGTACCGTATGGCCGTGGTGACAATGAAAAAACAATATCCAGGTCACGCCAAGCGCGTAATGATGGGGGTTTGGTCATTCCTACGACAATTTATGTACACTAAGTTTGTTATTGTCTGTGATGATGATATTAACGCTAGAGATTGGAACGATGTAATTTGGGCTATCACTACTCGTATGGACCCTGCGCGCGACACGACGTTAATTGAAAACACACCAATTGATTATTTAGATTTTGCATCGCCCGTATCTGGCCTAGGTTCAAAAATGGGTATGGATGCAACAAATAAATGGCCTGGTGAAACAACTCGAGAATGGGGCGAACCTATTGTAATGGATCAAGCCACTAAGGATCGAGTTGATGAGCTTTGGGATAGCTTAGATATTCTTTAACGACTTTGGTCTAGGGCCTCTAGGCTATAAACTCACCCTGCGGATATGCTATTATTGCTCAAATAAAGTGCGTATCCGCTAATTTAAGGTAAAACATGCAAACATTACTCGCTGAAGTTGTTTCTATCAGCCCACTAACAGAATTTGTTCATAAAGTTATTTTAAAGCCGCAACAGCCTGTAGCTTTTGAAGCTGGTCAATATTTACAGTTGGTTTTAGGTGAAAAAGATAAACGTGCGTTTTCAATCGCGAGTCGCCCCTCACAAACTGATGCATTAGAGTTACACATTGGCGCATCAAATGCAGATTCTTACGCGATGCAATCATTAGAACACCTTCGTAGTGCCCACAACGAGAACCAAACCGTAACTATTGAAGCAGGTTTAGGTATTTCTCAGCTGCGTTTGCAGTGCGAGCGTCCAATTATTTTACTCGCCGGCGGTACTGGTTTTTCTTACGCAAAGTCAATGGCCGAGCATTTAGCTGAAATCAACTGTGAGCGCCCGGTGCTATTTTACTGGGGAGTAAAAGAAGAGTCGGCGCTATATGCACATACCGAAATGCAAGCATGGGCAGATAGCCGTGAGAACTTTAAATTTATTCCTGTAGTAGAGAATCCTACCGACAGCTGGACTGGCCACACTGGTTATGTTCATAAAGCGGTGATGAACGATATCATCTCGTTAGAACCTTACGATATTTACATGGCAGGTCGTTTTGACATGATTGGCATAGTACGTGATGATTTTATAAATCATGGCGCCACTCGTGAAAACATGTACGCAGATGCATTCGCGTTTATAAAGTAACATTAGCGCATTATTTTAAGGCACCTTAGGGTGCCTTAATTGTTTTAATTGCTAGCACTGTGATTGTTATTACCTATTAAGCTCATCAACATAAACAATTTCCTAAAATCCAATCTATAAACCATACTTTGTACAGAACATTAAGCGGGAGAAACCTAAATGTTAAATACAAAAGTAAAAGATTTTATGCAACATAAGTTGCCTCATATCACCCCTAATACAGAAATGACCACTGCCATAGCAGAGCTAGAAAAATTTAAACTACTAGGCGCGCCGGTATTTGATGATAATAAGGTGCTCGTTGGCTTTATCTCAGAGCAAGAATTACTTAAACCCTTAATGCAAAGTAGTTATTTTTGTGATGGTATGGTTAAAGTATCGCAGTTGATGCAAACAGATGTGGTAACCGTGAACGGCGATACCAATATTATGGAATTAGCAGAACAAATGAAGCCTGGTAAGCCTAAAAATTACCCCGTGATCGATGGCGGTGTAGTGGTAGGTATGATCAGCCGTGCCGATATATTAAAAGCACTTTATAATAATTACGTTAGTTGTAATGCGCACATATAAAAAAATGCCACTGTAAACAGTGGCATTTTTAATTATATAACCTGAACTCTGGATAATATAAGCAACTTAACGCTGTGCGACTTTAGCTTTAAGTGCGCTTTTATCAGCGTCACTTAAATAGGCAATTTCAAGCGCATTCGCTTGCGCTTTTTCCATATCGGCTTGTGACAAACCTGCTTTTGGTGCTGCCACTGCGTACTCGTACTCAATTTCAATGCCTTCAACAGCTGGGTCATCCGTGTTAAGACAAGCTAAAATACCATGATCTAAAAACTGCTTAAGTGGGTGTTTGGTTAAATCATTCACTGTACTGGTTTGAATATTACTGGTTAAGCACGATTCAATACCAATACGGTTATCGCGTAAATAATCCATTAGTTTTGGATCTTCAATCGCTTTAACACCATGGCCTATTCTGCTTGCGCCAAGCTCGTTTAATGCTTGCCAAATACTTGGAGCACCTAACGCTTCACCAGCATGCACAGTAACAGCCAAATATGCATCACGTACTTGCTTAAAATGATCAACAAACAACTCGCCAGGATAACCAATTTCATCACCGGCCAAATCCACTGCAACCAAATCATTTTTAAAGGCAAGTAACGCGTCCAACTCGTGCTGACAGGTTTTAACTCCGTATGTACGAGACAAAATACCAATTAAGTTTGCTTTTATATCAGTATCTTTTGTTGCACTTCGGATACCATCAACCACTGCTTCAACAACGCCTTGAGGGTGTAACCCTTGGCTTTGAGCCATATAATAAGGACTAAAACGCAGCTCTACATAATCAAGACCCTGCGCTTGCGCATCTTCAATGTTTTCTATCGCAATACGTCTACAGGCATCGTAATCGCCTAGTACCGTCACTCCCCAATCAAGCTTTTGTAAAAATGCCATTAAGTTTGGCTCAGGATCAATAACCTGAACATGAGGAATAAGTGCTTCAACATTGTCCGCTGGTAAAGCGATATTAAACTGACGACCAAGTTCTAGTATGGTTTGCGCGCGTACATTACCATCTAAATGACGGTGAATATCTAGCAAAGGTATTTTTCTATTGATCATAATAGCTACTCGGTTGAATTAAAATTGCGCGAATGATACGCAGGTACAGTAATATTTCAAGTGTAGAATACTTAAAATAGCGCTTGGAGGTCTTATGTCTGCTTTTTATATAAAAAGAGTTAACGTGATAAATAAAACCAAATCATTTTAAACAGTGCATCTGCATCAATCGGTTTTGTTATATAGTTATCCATCCCCACGTTAATCGCTTTTTTAGCATCTTCTTCGTGCGCATTAGCAGATAGGCCAATAATAGGTAAATCTAAAAACCCTAATTCATTACGAATCACTTTCGTTGCCTTTAAGCCATCCATTTGTGGCATTTGAATATCCATTAATACTAAGTCGTATCTTTTATCGCTTAGCATTTTAATCGCTTCAAGTCCGTTATTAGCAATATCAACAACACCCTGCTTGGTTTCTAAAATAGCGGTAGCCACATGTTGATTTAATGGGTTATCTTCAACGAGTAGTAAGCGATACTTCGCCAGTGATAGGTTGCTTATATCTATTTTATCTAACTTACCTGAATAATATTGTGCTTTAGGTAACGGAGAATGAAGCGGTAAACTAAAGGTAAAAGTAGAGCCGTGACCTTCACTACTTTTTAAATCAATTGCTCCTCCCATCAGTTCCACTAATTTTTTACAAATACTTAAACCAAGCCCTGTGCCACCAAACTGGCGTGAGGTTGAACTATCAGCCTGAGAAAATGGGTTAAATAGCTGTTTTTGTGCCTCCTCACTAATTCCAATCCCCGTATCATTGACACTAAAATAAGTCATTTTTGCTGACTGCCAAATCTTTAATGTGACACTGCCCTTAGCAGTAAACTTAACGGCATTATTTAATAAGTTCAGCAGCACCTGCTTTAAACGAATAGGATCGGTATTAACAACTAAAGGAGCATCATGATCAACCTCAACTTGCAGTGACAAAGGCTTATTACTGACCTCAAACTGCATTAAACTCATAACTTCTTTTGCTAGAGACTTTAGCTCCACAGGTTCCTGCACTAACTCAAGTTTACCCGCCTCCATTTTTGAAAAATCGAGCACATCATTAAGCACTCTCAATAATACGCTGACCGCACCATCAGCTTGCTCTATGTAAGATTTTGCTAGTGGCCAGTCCCGCTGTTGCAGTGCTAAGTAATGCATGCCTTTAATACCATTAATTGGGGTGCGAATTTCGTGGCTCATATTGGCTAAAAACTGACTTTTTATCTCACTGGCTTTATCGGCTTTTTGCTTTTCCTGACGCAAAGTCAGCGTTTGCTTTGCCACTTGTTCGCGTATACGAACATTGGTGGCTACCACTGAAATTAAAAACATAATCAATAGCCAAACAAATAACATTCCCACTATCTGTGCTAACCAATAAATAAGCCAGGTTGACTCCGTCTTAGGTTGGTATATTTCTACCTGCCATAACCTATGCCCAATTAACAACTGATAATCTTTTAGCAACGTCATTGAGTCATGCTCAACGCTATAAAGAGTCTGTTTATTATCTACTTTATTTATATCAGTAAAGCTAATCGCGACTTCGCCACTACTATCAAATGAAAGTACCTGCGACAACTTAGCTAAGTTAACGAGTGCAATCACAAATCCTTTGAAATCCCCTTCAATATCAGGAGCACCAAATACAGGAGAAATAAAAAGCACGCTTAATTCATCATCTGTAGGGGCTAACTTAAATGGTTTACTCAGTACCAACTCATTAAGAATTTTTGCTTTATTAAGGGCATCGCGAATATCTATATCAGAGCTCAAATCGAAGCCCAACAAATCTTGCGTGTTCTTTATAGGATAAATGTATTTTATGGGGTAATAAGTATTGCTAAAGGGTGCTTGTTGCCACTGTCCATTCGCCATTCTTTGCTTTATAACGATACTTTTGTCCCATTCAGCAGGATCATTAATAGACTTGGCAGTAATCATTGGTACCCAATTTAACGCTAAAATCTCTTCACTATAGCTCAACTGCTTAGAGGTGAAATGATTAAACTCATCGAGGCTAACTTGATCACTACTTGCTAAAAATGCACCTAACAAAGATAGATGAGCAGCCACTTCATCTAACTTCTGATTAATGGCACTTTGCGTCATCAGTACTTTGGCGTCTTGTTTTTGAAGGTCTTTTTGTTTTTTTACACTGGCCGCGCCATAAAAACTAATACTGATAATGGCGTAAATAAGTAACGCAGGTAAAATAACTTGTAGCCGATGACGCAACTGCGAATAGTTAAATATGGCCAGTACTAAAGGAGTAAAAACAAGTACGCCAATTGAGTCACCTATCCACCAAGTAATAAAGGTACTGATGACATTAGATGTGCTAATAAAATGATTTAAAACAAGTAGACTAGTTCCTGCTCCAGCAGCTATGACACAACATAGCGGCCCACCAATCACCAAGCTTTGAATACTAAGTTTTAAAGAAGATAAATTAAGGGGAGCTTTAATGACTTTGGTAATAAGAAATGCACCAAGCCAAGCCTGAAAAAATATGGCGCAACTAACCCCGAGGGATTGGATTAATATTTGCCAATTTAAGATATCAGCGGAGTTATCTAAGTGAATTAAATTAACAAAAACCGCACCGGCAAAAATGCCAGCATAAGCGCGACGCCCCCATAGTAAAAAGCTTGCCAGCGCAATACCAGCCGGAGGCCAAGAGGCAACCGCATAACCGTTAACGGCGAATAAAAAGTTACTTAGATAACCACTAAAGAAATAAGCGCATGCGAGGCTAAAAGATAATGTAAATACATTTTTCACAACCGTCGCTCCTGCGCTTTTATTATTGATTTATAACTATAATTGATTATTGGTAGAGTACAAGTGCCTTATCTAATTGTGCACTGTGTTCATAACTTAATATCGCTTGTTGTCGATACTGTGCTTTATTTTCGCTATTGAGTGCTTTATCAAAAACCCGTGCTGCTAAGTCGTAATCACCTTGTGCATTGGCTAAACACGCCAGCGCTAATAGTAACGCATTATTATGCTCATCTTTTTTTAGTCGCTCTTGAATACTTGATTGCAGCTTATAAGCATTACTTGGTGCAGCTTCACTTAAAATATAAGCCAGTTGATCATGCTGCTTATTGTGCTTGAGTAATTTAATTAGCTCATTTTCGATACTTGCTAGCTGCCCTGTTTTGGCCATTTGGGTTAAATAAGCCGTGTGCGCATGCGCCTGCAACTTTTTACCTAAATGTTGATACTTAGCGGTTAACTCATCACTTGCTTGCGCAGCAAAATAAGCTAAAAACACTTGCTGCCACTGGGTATCATTCAAGGCGTTTTTACGTAACAAACGCGGTAAAAAGTCTTCAAGCAATTTAAAATGCTGTTGTTGCACCAACACTTCAGTGTACAGTTTAAGCTCAAGTACCGTGGCTTTTTTAGATTCAGCAGCCACTCGTATTTGCGGTTCAATAACACTGCTGTCGCCACTGGCTAACCACAGTTTAGCCACTTTTAGTTGCTGCTCTGGGCTGATTTCAAATAAACGCTCAAGCGCTTTATCAGGCTGATTATTTGCCAGCGCAGCTTTTGCTAATAATGCTAAACGTATATCGGAAAATTTAGCAGGCACACTATTGCTTGAAAGCGCACTTTCTACTTGCTCGTAATCATCATTAATGAGGCTCCACAATGCTTGCTCTATAGCCGCATGTTTACGCTCTTGGCTTCGCGCAAAAAAGCCATGCTTAGTGTTTCTGTATATAGATAAACAATAACGCACTAGCTTGTAAGTTAAATATAAAACCGCTGCGCTCAGTGCTGCCATAATACAAAACGAAACAATTGTGCCCTCTACGGTGGTATTGTTAAATGAAATCAGCACATAGCCTTTCTCATCTAACACAAAGGGGGTAATCGCTAGCACCAATACAATAGCGACAATAAAAATAATCAGCCCTATCATTGTGCCCACTCCTTCACTTGTTGAGTGCTTTGCAGTGTCACTTCAGGGTTAAAGTTAAGCGATTCTTTTTCAAGATTGGCTAATGTCTGTATTACCACTTTTGTTGCATCGTCATCTTGTTTAAAGTATTCATTAACCAAACGTTTTGTATCATTCAAAGCGTTAAAATAAATACTAGCTTGTTTAGCCATTAATGCGTCTTGCGCCTGAGTAATATTAAGCTTAATGCGCTGGGTAATTAAATGACGCTCTCGGTCAGTTAATAGTGGCTCAATTAATACGCCTTCATGATGGCGAATAGTAATAAAGCTATCGACTATTTTATTCCAACTATTAAGAATGTTTTGTTGCCAATCACTAACATCTTCAGAGAGTGCATTCTCATCACTTATACTCGCCTCTTCAGGCAAATTAACCGCATTAAATACCAAGTCATCAATACGCTTTATTACGCTGTTTAATTGTAAATAAATCGCTTCTGTCGCAACGGGTTTAATATTGTCGAGTGTTTGTATGTCTTGTGTAATTGCTTGACGCAACTCAAGCGTACCGGAATGATCGCTTAACAATGAATCTAAACGTTTAAGCACGGCACTGGTGCCTGAGTAATCTTGTTCTGCCCACAGTTTAAATTCAGCCATGCGTTGCAAGCTGGTGACCTCTTGTGGATTTAATGTATTACCACTTTGTTGCACCTTTTGCAGTGCGGCTTTTAATGCTTGTTGATTTTTTACAGAGTTTTCATTGAGCGCCATAGCGATTTGTTCTTCGCTATTAAACAACGCTTGCTGCAAGCTAAGCTGCTCAGATTTAAGCGCTTGCAGCTCTTGTTGTAGCATTTTATTTTGTTCTGTCAGCGTATTAACTGCTAAATTTTGCACTTTACTGGCATTAAGCTTTTGATAAAACTCATAACCCACACCGCTGGCAACAAGCAAGGAAATCACTAACGCAACGCTACCTACTTTACTTACTTTTTGAGGAGTGCTCTGCGTTTGGTTATTCGCTTTTACAGAGTCACTTTTAGTCGTATTAGAGGTGTTTTTTGCTGTTGGCTGCGCTGTTTTTTCTACTTTTGACGTCGCTGACTGTTCACTCATTTTGCTACCTTGCTGATTAATGCAGGTAAACATAGCGTGGTCGCTAGCTCCTGCCGCAGTATGTATATGGGTCGAATTTATTTCTTGTTGCTGTAAATAAGTACCTATGCGCTCACTGGCAACGTAAAATTCGCACTGTTGTAACCATGTTAGTTGCGCCGCCGAGATAGTATTAAATATGGCGTCAACTGCAGCATTACTTGTAATGACTATACCGTGTACATTATGGCTTTGCCAGTGGTCTATCCAGTTAGCTGAGCTAGGCTCTACTGGCTCACGTTGATACACCACACAATTATTTAAATAAGCACCACGTTGCTTCAAGGTTTTTGCTATTTCAGGTCGCCCGCCAATACCTTTGACCAACACAATATTACTGCCATCAACATCAGCCAAAGACTTAAGCGCGAGTAACCCCTCAGAGTCATGTTGTTTTGGTAGTGCGGCACGCACACCAAATACTTCATAAATAGTATCAGCTGTTTGTTGCCCAACCCCATAAAACTGTGCTTTGGTATTAATAGCAGGCTTAAGTGCATTTAATGCATGCACCGCATCCTGTGAAACAAAAATAATTTTGTCAGCGTTCACCAGCGGGCTTAATTCAACGTTTTTTGGCGTTAAGTAGGTTATTTTTAAAACTGGATATAAAGACGCTTGATAACCCGCTTGCTCAAGTTGCTCTGCAAGGGCTGCGCCTTTTCCTTCGGGCCGAGTTATCAAGATATGTTTCATTATGCGTCTCGATATACGTCAGCTAGAATTTTATCTGCGCCTTGTGCTAATAATTTTTTAGCCAGCTCTACACCTAACTTTTCAGCATCATCAACGTGACCGCTAATTTCATCGCGTAAAATTTCACTGCCATCAATCGCACCGACCAAACCACGTAAGTGTACTTGGTCACCCTCAACCAATGCATAAGCACCAATTGGCACTTGGCAGCCCCCTTCTAAATGGCGGTTCATTGCACGCTCAGCGTTAACACGAATACGTGTTTCGTTATGCTCAAGCGGCGCTAACAATGCTTTCGTCACGGTATCGTCTATCCGACATTCGATGCCTACAGCGCCTTGGCCATTAGCAGGTAAAGAGACTTCTGGTTCAATAAAGTCACGAATACGCTCGCCCATTTCTAAACGAATTAGGCCTGCTGCTGCGAGTATAATGGCATCATATTGGCCGCTATCAAGCTTAGCTAAACGTGTATTAACATTGCCGCGTAAATCTCGAATTTCTAAATCCGGACGCATCGCTCTAATTTGACATTGACGACGTAAACTTGAAGTCCCCACAATAGCACTTTGTGGTAGCGCATCAATATTGGCAAAGTTATTTGATACAAACGCATCACGCGGGTCTTCACGCTCACAAATGGTGTGTAACTCTAAATCATCCGGAAACTCTACCGGCACATCTTTCATTGAATGCACTGCAATATCTGCACGGCCATCTAGCATGGCTTGCTCTAACTCTTTTACAAATAAACCTTTGCCGCCAATTTTAGCTAGCGGTGTATCTAAAATAATGTCACCTTGAGTCGACATTGGCACGAGCTCTACACGCACGTCATCATGAAAATGCTCTAGCTGCGCTTTTACAAATTCAGCCTGCCAGAGTGCCAATGCACTTTTACGAGTGGCAATGCGAACTAACTTTGTTTTATCAGTCATAAAATATCCATTAATAATTACTAGCTTTTAGAATTAAAACTTATTCAATCTAAGGCTATTTAATTTGCTAAAACTCTAAATTCTTTTTGAGCGATGAGCAGCCCGTTTTCATCAACTACATCAACGCGCCAATGCCCTAATTGAGTATCCATAATATTTTTAGTTGAGTACGTTCTGTAACGCGGAGAAGTGACCTTAAGCGCCACTTCAGCCATTATTTCACCTTCAAATAACCACACATGTTTTACCTGCTGTCCCTGTAAGTTTTTAAGCTCACTAAAAAATGACAGCGACTCTTCAAATTGATTCAAACGCACATCGGCGGCAAATACATTGGTTGGCTCACGGTTACTGACACTGCGAGTTAGCACAGCACGGCTAATTGTGGCTGTATCTATTTTGGCTCCCACAGCTACACTAGCAATGTGTGCAGATGCAGCAAATTTCTTTTGCTCAACTGGCTTTGCGCTAACAGTCTCAACTTCAAGGTCTTGAGTGTCTATTGCTGCAATGGTTGCTTCTTCAGGCTCAGCAGTGATCGTTGGCTCTACTTCTTGCTTAATAATACTTTGTTGAACTTCAGGCTCCGATGGTACCTGTTCAGTAATAGAAGCTGGTTTTTGCTCAACTGAGGAAAAGGTTTTAGGGTCTGCAATCGCAACACTGCTTACCTGCTCCTCATCTGCATCTATGGCTTTTTCACTCTCTACTGGTGCTGCATTATCATCGCTTAGCGACACAATTGCTGTTTGTTGCTCAGTAAAATCAAGCTGCTCATTAGGATGCGGCGTCCCTTGATCAGCATTCACGGCGCTAGAGAGGCCGTAAATAACCGCTGCAGAGATCATAATCACCAACATAGAAATACTCACAATCCGACGCCAATGCCACTCATAGCTCACGTTGGGTTCGCTTACCTGTGGTTCACGTTTTACATTTGCTGTTATTACTATTTTTTGACTCATTTTGACCCTCAGCGGCTCCTAAACTAACTTAAGCGAGAAATTAACCATTGGCGCACAGCTTGTAACTCTTGTGTACAAACCTGATGCCCCATTGGGTATTCTTGCCAACTTACATCCATGTTATGCGTTGATAATACTTCGAACGCACTTCTACCCGCGCTATGCGGTACAACGTCATCTTGGCTACCATGAGCCATAAATATATTTAACTGTGTTTGTTTTGCTTCATCTGCCAATTTATGTGGCACACACATGTAGGTTGACAGCGCCATTACACCAGCCAGCTTTTGTTCTAAACGCGGTGCTAAATGAAGCGATACAACGCCACCTTGCGAAAAGCCCGCTAAAATAATTTTACTGGCAGGTATGCCGTTAGCAATTTCTTGTGTAATGAGTTGCTCAACTTTTGCAGCTGATTCTCTAACCCCTTGCTCATCGGCACGTTTATCTAAATCCATAGATTTAATGTCGTACCATGAGCGCATTTGCATACCGCCATTAACTGTAACAGCCTGCATAGGCGCGTGCGGAAAAATAAAACGCACTCCTAACTCAGTAGGTAAGTCGAGCTGCGGGGCAACAGGTGCAAAACCATCACCTGAATCACCTAAGCCATGCAGCCAAATCACCGTGGCTTTATGGGCGCTTTGCGCTGGGTATTCTACAAACCCTAAACTCATAGTGTTGATTGCCATTTAATTTCTTGACCCGCTTGGCGTGTAGACGCTTCGTTAATGAAGCTCCAAAACTCTGCACCCGAGCGGTTATCAATCCATTGCCCATCACGCATTTCAAAATGGTGACCATTAAATTTTGTTGCTACCCATACTTGGTGCAAAGGTGCTTGCTTATTAATCACAATCTTACTGCGATCTGGAAAAATAATTTCTAAAATACCTTGAGCAGATTCATAATCTAAATCTGCTTCACAATCATCAACTTGTTCTTCAATAGTGAACATAAGAGCTTCTGCTAACTGGTGATATTCGTGATCAGTCATCGTTAATTTCCTTTGCAGGCGAGGCGCCTAAATAATGGGTGCATGTTTATAGAGCTAGTGTAACAGGAATAAAATCATCCGCGAATAGCTGCATTTTTTAGATATTCTGTTACTCTGCGATTATAAAGCCAGCAACCGTATTAATCTAATGAAAGCGACATATACCTTACAATTAAAACAACTATTAATCAGCACCGTATTGTTGTGTGCATTAGCTGGCTGTGGCCAAAGCGGCCCGCTGTACTTACCCGAGCAGCCTGCTGAACAAAAGCAGCCAACTGACATTCCTAACAAACAAACACCCGCCGAGCAACAACAGGAGCAGTAAATGGATTTTTTTAATTATAAAAACAACCAACTATTTGCTGAAGATGTCAGCGTAGCAACCATTGCACAGCACTATGGTACGCCGTGTTATGTGTATTCCAGAGCCACGTTTGAACGCCATTATTTAGCGTTTGCTAATGCGACTCAAGATCACAAAAGCCTAGTGTGTTATGCCGTTAAAGCAAATTCAAATATTGCGGTGTTAAACATATTGGCACGACTTGGAGCGGGTTTTGATATTGTCTCAAAAGGCGAATTAGCACGGGTGATAAAAGCCGGAGGCGCTGCTAACAAAGTGGTATTTTCTGGGGTTGCTAAAACGGCTGACGAAATTGCTTATGCGTTAGAGTTAGGCATTAAATGTTTTAATGTTGAGTCAATTTCAGAGCTTGAGCGCATTTCAGAAGTGGCCTGCGAGCTTAATTTAGACGCGCCAATTTCTATTCGTGTTAATCCCGATATTGATGCCAAAACACATCCGTATATTTCTACTGGACTTAAAGAAAATAAGTTTGGTATTGGAATCGAGTCTGCATTAAGTGTGTATCAACATGCGGCATCATTACCTGGCTTAACGATTGTTGGCGTAGATTGCCATATTGGCTCACAGCTTACACAAACCAAACCGTTTTTAGAGGCGCTTGATAAACTACTGGCATTAATTGATGAATTAAAAAATGCAGGTATTGAGCTAAGCCATTTAGATATAGGTGGAGGCCTTGGAGTAACCTACGACGACGAACAACCTCCACACCCAAGTGAATATGCAGCACAAGTAACGCAGCGCCTTGCAAATTACCGTCACCTAGAACTGATTTTTGAGCCCGGGCGAGCCATTGCCGCAAACGCGGGGATTTTAGTAACACAAGTTGAGTTTATTAAACAAAACCAAGACAAGTATTTTGCGATTGTAGATGCGGGTATGAACGACATGTTACGCCCATCACTGTATCAAGCATGGCAAAAAATTATTCCTGTATCAGTGCGTGATGACGAAACACCTACCCACAACTATGACGTGGTTGGCCCGGTGTGTGAAACCGGTGACTTTTTAGGTAAAGACCGACCACTGGCACTCAAACAAGGTGATTTGTTAGTACAGCGAAGCGCTGGAGCCTATGGTTTTACCATGAGCTCAAATTATAACTCACGTCCACGAGTTGCCGAAATAATGGTCGATGGTGAGCAACATCACCTTATTCGCGAACGCGAAACTATCGAAAGCTTATACCAAGGTGAGAAAGTTTTACCATAAACGTTTTTGCCAACTAGCTGCTCTGTGGCATGATTAGCACAGAGCAAAACCGAATTAGAGCGCTATGTTAGTTAATTTTTCCAAAATGCACGGCTTAGGTAACGACTTTGTTGTGATTGATAACATTACACAAAACGTTTTTTTATCTCGTGATCAAATCAAAAAGCTGGCCGATCGCCATTTCGGCATTGGGTTTGATCAACTACTGATGGTTGAAGCCCCTTACTCACCCGATCTCGATTTTCACTATCGTATTTTTAACGCTGACGGCCACGAAGTAGAACAATGTGGTAACGGTGCGCGCTGCTTTGCCCGCTTTGTACGCATGAAAGGCTTAACCAATAAACATAAAATCAGCGTGTCGACTAAGTCTGGTAATCTCACCCTGTATATTGAAAAAGACGGTCAAGTAACCGTTAATATGGGTCACCCTAATTTTGAGCCAAATAAAATTCCACTCAAAGCAACCAAACGTGAGCTGACTTATATTATTCGCGCAGAAGAGCATACCGTTTTTAGTGGTGCCGTATCTATGGGTAACCCTCATTGCGTAATGGAAGTAGACGATATAGAAACAGCCCAAGTGGATACCCTAGGCCCGTTGCTTGAAAACCATGAGCGTTTTCCACAACGCGCGAACATTGGCTTTATGCAGGTTATCTCTCAAGAGCACATTAAACTCAGAGTATGGGAGCGTGGTGTAAGCGAAACACTTGCTTGCGGTACCGGCGCGTGTGCTGCCATGGTGATTGGTTTTATCCAAAATAAGCTCACCAGTACAGTACAAGTTGATTTACCCGGCGGTAGCTTACAAGTGCGCTGGAGTGGCGAGGGCCATCCAGTGCGTATGACAGGTCCCGCTGAACATGTATTTGATGGGCAAGTTGCACTATGAGTGAATTAACTAAACAGCAAGTAATAGATTACTTACAACAGCATCCTGACTTTTTAATTGAGCAACCTAAGCTGTTAGCGCAACTTGAGTTACAACAGCAAGTACAGGGTGCTACTTCATTAGTGCATATTCAGCAGCGCCAATTACGCGAGCACAATACACAGCTAAAAAATCAAATAGACAGCATGAGCAAAAATGCGACCCAGAATGAACTGGTTTATCGTTTATTTAGCCAATGTCACCGACAGCTGTGGAGTAATTACGACTTTAATACACTGGCCAGTAACTTACGCAATATTATTTGTATGAGCCCGACTATTAATGAATGCAAACTCGTTAGATACGATAATGCCTTTGAAGAGTTAGTGAAGCATAGACTGTCAGATAGTAATCATTATTTAGGCCGTGTAAATCAGCAAGAACGCGACTTACTCTTCAACAATGATACCCAATCGACCGCACTTTATTTAATTGGTGAGCCGAGTAACCCCTACGCAATTTTGGCTTTTGGCAGCCACGATGAAAACCACTTTGAGCCCTCACAAGATAACTTATTTGTATTAGATTTTGTGCGCTCATTGCAAATACGGTTACTGGAACTGGCATGAGCGATAACGCGCCAAATATAAGCGACTTAAGCGATAGCTGGCGTACACCCATTACATTATTTAGTGATTACTTAAAATTTGAACGTCAATATTCAGCGCACACCGTTAATCAGTATGTCAGCCAATTAGGTTTTGCCGCCTTGTATTTTAATAAACTGTGCGACAATTGGTTTGCGGTACAAAGTGAGCATATTCGTCGTTACAGTATGGCACTGCGGGCAAAACAATTAAGTGGCAGAACAATCAGCTTAAAATTAAGCTGCATACGTAGTTTGTATAAATTTTTAAAAGCAAAAAATATTACTGAGCAAGTGCATTACCATAATCCGGCACAGGGCATAAAAGGCCCTAAATTTGCGCGGCCTTTACCTAAAAACCTTGATGTTGACCAAATGGCTCGTTTACTCGAAATACCCGATGATGATCCACTTGCCATTCGTGATAAAGCGATGATGGAACTGATGTATTCATCAGGCTTACGCATTAGTGAGTTAGTTGGCGCTAACATGCAAGATATAAACACTCGTAGCGGTGAAATATTAGTGCGAGGCAAAGGCGCCAAAGAACGCCTAATACCGGTTGGCTCTAAAGCACTTGAGGCGTTAAACAATTGGCTAGCAGTTCGCCCACTATTTATGGGCTCAGATGAACATGCAATATTTTTGAGTAGCAAAAAAAGCCGTATTTCTGTACGCCAAGTTCGTTTGCGTATGCAAGAGTGGGGGATAAAGCAAGGTATTAGCTCGCAAGTTCATCCGCATAAATTACGCCACTCATTTGCGTCGCATATTTTAGAGTCGTCTGGGGATTTACGAGCAGTGCAAGAATTATTAGGCCACAGTAGTTTATCTGCAACTCAAGTTTATACTCATTTAGATTTTCAGCACTTAGCCAAGGTGTACGATAACACCCACCCACGTGCTAAAAAAAGAACCGATTAGAGCAGCAACTATGATCCGATTTAATCGCGCAATTTCTCCTTTTTCTGTGCTAAGTTTTGACTTAGACGATACCTTGTACGATAACCGCCCTATCATAACCGCAGCCGTTCAGGCGCAAATTGATTATTTAAATGCGCTACCAGGCTACAAAAAACAAGGACCACAGTTTTGGCAGCAATGCCGTGAACTCGCAGCACTACAGCAGCCAGAGCTGATTGATGACGTCACACAATGGCGTAAGCATACCTTGCGCTTAGTGTTGTCTGAATTAGGTTTTAAAGGTGATGAAATAGAGCATCATGCAAATAAGGCGTATCAAGCATTTGCTGATGAGCGAAGCAATATTACGGTGAGCGAAGACGTACTAATATTGCTTGATAAACTAAGTCAACACTACAAATTGATTGCCATTACTAACGGTAATGTAGAGGTTGATCGATTTAATTTAAAAGGTAAGTTTGAACTGGTGTTACAAGCAGGCTTGCATGGTAAAGCTAAACCACACACAACATTATTTGATCAAGCCGCAACACATTTACGTATCAAAAACAGCGATATTTTGCACATAGGTGATAGCCTTGATAGCGATGTGCAAGGTGCTAACAACGCTGGCTGTCAGTCTGTATGGCTGAATAATCAAGCACAAACTTATGCCTACAAAGGGCTGGCTGATATTGAAATAACCAACATTCATGCGTTAACCCATTTAATATAACCTATGCTTGTTTTACTAATAATATAAGTTAGAGTTAGTTAATTAACTCCATATTATAATAACAAGGACAGCGTATGACGCTCACAGATTATTTAACAACGCTCGCAGATGAGCCAAAAAGTATTAGCTTTGCTGATACTATGGCCGTTATTGATGAGCACTATACTTTTACAGCATGCAGCTTCAGTAACCATGGGTTATTAAGTTCTGCGAGTGAAAATAACGGTTCGTGCAAAATTTTTGCATTTGCTAAGCTCAACGGTCTTAGTAAACAAAATACCTTAGATTGTTTTGGTAAATTTTATCGTGAAGATGTACTAGACAACCCAAGTGCCGATGATCACATGAATATTCGTACGTTTATGTTAGCGCCCGAGGCAACACCGTTTTTAGGCATTAGCTTTGATGGCACGCCTTTAACCACAAAAGAGTAATATTCAAATCAGCATTATTTAGCCGCTACCAGCGGCTTTTCCATAAAGTAGCGCGTACCGCTGAGCGGATAATTATTTAATTGATATTTAACCTGATAACCACGCTTTTCATAGAAAGGCTTGGCTTGAAAGTCTAGGGTGTCAAGCTGAGCCTGAACGGCACCCATTTCAATTGCTGCATTTTCAAGTGATGTTAATAACGAATCAGCCAAGCCATTGCCTCGTGCCGATTCAGCACACCACAACCAACTTATTAGCAGCCAATTGCCAAATACATGACCACTTATACCGGCAACTAATTCATGCTGTTTATCGAGATATTTAAAGCCGAGAGCTTGGCGCTCTGCGTCGAAGTGTTGAGCATTAAACTCAAGCATATTAACACGCAGTGCTTGGTTTAATTGCTCAGTATTTTCTGCCTGCAATAGGTACATTGGCTATTCCAAATAGACCTATTTTAGCAAATACCTGATGTTAAAACAGGTTATTTTGTCCAAAGGGAACTTCAAGCATATTGCTAGAAATTTTTTCCGGTTGACCACACATTTCATCATAAGCGCTGGTATGCCTGAGCATCATTTGCGCGTAGGCAATGTCTTCAAAGCGTTTTTGAATATGTAATGGGCTGACTGCCTTTACAAATTCACCATCGCTTTCTTGTACATAGTATTCAACATTATTAATGACAACAGACACTTGATACAAGGCCATTTCCAGTGAATGAACCACCACTTTTTGTAATGGCTGATGCTTTTTTAGTTCTGAAAATTGAATACCCATATTAACCTACCTACTGTTAAATTAACTGTCCAAGTAATCAATACGCAGCTTTGCTATAATCGCGATCAGATTTTTTTAATTACGCGCTATCATGGATACAAAAATTCGACTCGCAAAGTACATAGCGCATGCCGGTGTTTGCTCACGCAAGCAGGCCTCGCGTTTGATTGACGAAGGTGTGGTCATGGTTAATAATCGCCCCGCAAATCATATTGATCATGTGGACGAAAACGACAGTGTCATTGTTAATGGCCAAGCCATTAAAGGCCCTGCCGATTTAGTCTACTTTGCTTATCACAAACCAGTAGGAATTGATTGTAAACTCAATCAGCACGACCCAAGCAGCCTTATTCATCATTTACCGCAACTAACACGGGTATACCCTATTGGTCGCCTTGATAAAGACTCACGCGGATTGCTTATTTTAACCAATGATGGGGATTTTTGTAACCAGCTGATCCACCCTGACTTTCATCAGCCTAAACGCTATTTAGTAACCGTCAATAAACCTTTAGATGCGGATTTTTGCGAAGAAATGGCTGCAGGCGTCCCTGTCGACAAGCAAATGACTTTGCCGTGTGAGGTGACTAAAATCACTGACAATCAGTTTAGTATTATTTTAAAACAAGGGCTTAATCGACAAATTCGTAAAATGGCGCATTACTGTGGTTACAAAGTGATTGATTTATACCGCGTACAAATAAGTGAATTACTGTTAGAACCTTTAAATTTACCCGAAAACCAGTTTATAAAAATTAATAAAAGCGACATTTTAGGCTAACAAGCTCACGCTACCCCCCCTCGCTTTAACGCAATTAAAAAACACAAAATAAACTTGCAAAAATAGATTACAGGTGTAGTCTTAAATTAAAGATTACATGTGTAGGCAATGAAATGATCGAATTATCAAAAGCAGAATTTGAAGTACTCGATGCGCTATGGATTAGCTACCCCGCTAATGCCAGCCAAATTATTGAGCGCTTGAGTGATGATAAACAATGGCACGAAAAAACCATTAAAACCTTACTAGGTCGATTAGTTAAAAAAGGAGCGCTTAGCTTCGAAAAAGAAGGCCGCCAATATATTTACACCCCCTGTATAAATCGTACTGATTACACCCAAAAAGAAAGCCAGAACTTTATTGAGCGTTTTTTTAGTGGCCGTATAGCTCCGTTAGTAAGTGGTTTTGCAAAATCAGAAAAACTCTCTCAACAAGATATAAACGAGCTTAAAAAAGTCATAGATGACTGGGAAAAAAACCAAAAGTAAGGGATTCTCATGGTTATTCAAACAAGCTTTAATTGGCTAATAGAGCAACAGCTATTATTGAGTCTGTTGTTTGCAGGATTTGTTTTACTTGAGCGCTTTGGCTTAAAAGCAATTGGTTCGCAGCTTATTTATAAATTAGTGTGGTTAATACCAGCCTCGCTGCTTATCGCTAATTTACCCAATGCAATTAGGCCATTACAAAACAGTCCTATTAGTCATTATATCATTACTCCTAATCAACCATTAATAAGCACTATTAGTATTAACTGGGCGCTATTTTATGTAGTTATTACGGCACTGCTTTTATTCGCCACTTGGATTATTCATCGCCGATTTGTAAGCAACCTACAGCTTTGTGAAGTAACAAATTTACAAGCAGAAATAAGCTCAGGGGTAAAAACCTTTACTAGCCATCAAGTTGCAACACCTATGGTAATTGGGGTACTAAATAGCAAGCTAGTTTTACCACACAACTACAATACTCTGTTTGATAAAGCTACATTGGCGCTTATTTTAGAGCACGAAAATGTGCATATAAAACGCAAAGATAACCTAACAAATGCGCTGCTATTACTGGCTACAATTTTAATGTGGTTTAACCCTTTAGCTTGGATGGCATACGCAAGCTGTAGACGTTTGCAGGAGCTAACTTGTGATGAACGGGTACTAAGTAATAAAACCACACAGCAACAAATTTTATACAGCAAAGCCTTAGTAAACTGCGCTGCCAATGCGCCAGCGGGTCTGATGGCTTATTCACACTACGGAGATAAAAAAACCATGTTACAACGACTTACTAATATCAAACATAACGGCGCACATTCGCGCCTAGCAAAAGGAAGCGCGTTACTTATAGCAGCAAGCTTGCTCAGTGGCTTAGCAATTGCAAAACAACCACAGGTTGAGGCAACTAAAACAGAGCATATTTCACCTGTAATTCGCATTGAGCCGCTTTATCCAGCCCAAGCAGCTAAGCAAGGCATTAGTGGATCTGTGGTGTTAAAATACGATATTACTGCCAATGGTAAAACAAAAAATATTAATGTACTTCAGTCACAGCCTTCAGATGTTTTTGATAAATCAGCTAAAGAAGCCTTGTCAAAGTGGGAGTATAAAACGTCAAAAGCAGGCTTTAACGATGTACTCGTACAGCTAGATTTTGCCATAAACAGCGAAGTTACAAATACCGATTTGATAGAGCGAATTAAAGTATCGCATTAGTGCTATTGAGTTATTTAAGACTATAAAGCAAGCACCCTTTTAGGCTGCTTGCTTTGTGGTTTTTACTTATTCACGTTACAAACTGACAGCGATCATGCCAATAGCGGTTCCTATTCCCACCAGCCAAGTGAACGATCTAATAATATCGAGGTTTAAGTAATAAAAAACACAAAATAAAATACGCGCTACAATATGCGTCATCGCTAAAGTTTCGGTTACGGCATTAACATTATTGGTGCCTAACACCACGGCCAAAGCAACGGCAAATACCGCTAGCGACTCAAAACAGTTTTGATGTGCGGCCAACGCCCTTGCTCCGAGCCCTGTAAGCTGTTTTTGTTGCTGGCGCGGATGTTTATTATCGTAACCACCGAGCTTATTCATTTCTATAATAGCTGGGATCCTTGCAACATAAGGCATGATCACTGCAATTAAGGCGCAAACCAATAAAGTCGTCATTATCATTCTCAAGTTATTATTTCTAA
Source organism: Pseudoalteromonas sp. APC 3224 (assembly GCF_030407535.1). Classification (GTDB taxonomy): domain Bacteria; phylum Pseudomonadota; class Gammaproteobacteria; order Enterobacterales; family Alteromonadaceae; genus Pseudoalteromonas. Next base: position 38,654 of record NZ_JASDDF010000023.1, read on the forward strand.
CTCAAAATAACACAGCAAATAGAAAAAAGCCGCCAAATATAAACAACCTGAGTTCTGGCGGCTAGCAGTAACATCCCAGACACTATAGCCGATTTAAGCAGTGCGTCACTGTGGCAAATTGTCGCAGGTGATGAATATTCATTATGCCTTTTTGATGGTCGCTTTCATGTCACAGTACTGCTAAATTACTCCTCCGCTTATTGTATGTTGTTTAAGATGATTTGGATTTTACTGACTATTTTTGCTGCATTTATGCAGTCATGGCGCAATGCTCTGCAAAGTAAATTAAGCACTCATGTGAGCATTGCTGGCGTTACATTAGCCCGCTTTATTATGGCAAGCCCTATTGCTGGGCTGTATTTATATGCGCTTTATTATTACCAAGATGCTCCCTTTCCTTCATTCAACCCTTTATTTATTAGCTACATTATTGGTGCCAGCATAGTGCAAATTATTGCCACGGGACTCATGGTTAAATTATTTAAAATGAATAATTTTGCTGTAGGCGCTGGGCTAGCTAAAAGTGAAGCGCTTATGGCGGCCATACTCGGGTTGCTGTTTTTTGGCTCAACGCTTTCATTACTTGGTTGGTTTGGCGTGTTTATTGGTGCAATTGCGGTATTGCTATTAAGTGGTATCGCCAATGTGAAACACTTTAGCTTAAAAACAGCATTAACAGGGCTTGCCTGCGGTACCGCCTTTGCGTTGTCATCGTCATGGATCAGAGAAGCCAGTTTAAGCTCAGGTATAGCTTTTCCGTATGCGCCTGCATGGGTTTTATTGCTTGTTATTAGTTTACAAACACTAATGTTGTGTATTTATATTGCCTTAAAGGAACGCGATACATTTAAAACTATGTTTCAGCATAAGGGCATGACTTGTACGGTGAGTATATTTAGTTGCTTGGGATCAATAGGTTGGTTTAGCGCAATGAGCTTGCAACATGTTGCCTATGTAAAAACGCTCGGCCAGATAGAAGTATTTTTACGATGTTGATTGCTGTTTTATGGTTAAAACAACCGCTAAAACGCCAAGACAGCGCTGGGCTATTATTGATTGCAGTAGCTGCGATATTGGTAATGCTGCCGAGCAGCTAAAAAAGCGCAGGTATCAACCTGCGCTTGTTTTTTAATAACTAATGACTAATTTTTAGGGTGATCACACCACAAATAATCATTAACACACCAGCAATACGACCAAACGTGGCGGCATCACCGTAAAATAATATACCCACTAAAAACGTACCAGCAGCACCAATACCCGTCCATACTGCGTACGACGTGCCCATAGATATTTGCTTTTGCGCCAACCACAACATAAAGCCGCTCGCGACCATAAACGCAATGGCAATCGCGATGCCCTGCCAACGAGTTTCAGGGGTTTGAGAAATTTTTAACCCTATAGGCCAGCCAATCTCAAGTAACCCAGCAATAATTAAATACATCCACGCCATTAAATATCTCTCTTTTTCAATATCACTTCATACAAATCGTGACGGCGGTCTTTTAAGTTACGCACTGTCCCTTCACTGTGAAGAATTTTTAACTTATCCATATCTAAGTCGCTAAATAATAACATTTCTGTATTGGTGGTGGCTTCATTTAGTGTGGCATCGTGCGGAAATGAAAAGTCCGATGGGGTTAGTACCGCCGACTGCGAAAACTGCACATCTAAGCTTTCTACTTCAGGTAAGTTACCCACAGAGCCTGCAATAACCACATAACATTCGTTTTCAATGGCACGTGCTTGGGCACAATGGCGTACACGCAAGTAACTGTTTTTAGTGTCAGTCCAAAATGGCACAAATAAAATATCCAAACCTTGGGTGGCCAAAATACGTGACAACTCAGGAAATTCGACATCGTAACAAATTTGAATACCTACACGGCCTGCATCTGTATCGAATACAGCAATTTTATCACCGCCTTGGATCACCCAATCATTTTGTTCATGCGGGGTAATATGAATTTTACGTTGCTCGTCTATTTTACCGCTGCGATGGCATAAATAACTAACGTTATATATTTTATCGTCTTCGGCAAGCGGCATTGAGCCGGTAATAATGTTGGCGTTGTATTCTATCGCCATACGCGACATGGCGTTTTTAAAGGTCTCTGTGTATTCGGCTAAATACCGAATTGCCTCGGTTTGATTACTTTGCTCGGTTAATCCCATCAGTGGCGCATTAAAAAACTCAGGGAATAAAATAAAATCGCTTTTGTAATCAGATACCGTATCAACAAAGTATTCAACTTGCTTAAGCATTTCTTCAACCGATTCAACACAGCGCATTTGCCATTGCACAGCTCCTACGCGCACGATTGATTTAGTTGACTCAATAACGGTGTCGGTTGGCTCATACATAATGTTATTCCACTCAAGTAATGTGGCATAACCGACCGACTCCTGATCTTCAGGTAAGTATTTTTTCAATAATCGTTTAACCTGAAAGTCATTGGCTAATTGAAAACTGAGTATGGGGTCATACAGCTCTTTTTGATCGACCTTAGCAATGTATTCCATCGGGGTCATTTCACTGCTGTGATTGTAATAACGCGGAATACGCCCACCCGCCAAAATAGCGCGTAAGTTATACTGACGGCACAATTCTTTTCGCGCATCATATAAACGGCGCCCTAAACGCATGCCTCGGTATTGCTCACTAATAGCAACATCCAAACCGTATAAAGCATCCCCTGTGGTGTCGCTAAATACGCGGTCGTGGCCGTCGGCAATATCTTCATAGGTATGCGGGTTTGAAAAACGCGCATAATCTACCTGTACACTCAGCGCTAAACCCACCAGCACGCCATCATCCACAATACCTATTTGCCCTTCAGGGAATTGATCGATGAGTCTAAAAATAGTATGGCTTGGCCATGCGCCGCCTAGGTCGGGGTAAGCTTCGTCCATCAAGGTTTTAATTTGTGGGTATTGTTCTCGGGTTAAGTTACAAATTTCAAGATGGGTTTTTTCTGCCGACATACGCAACTCCTTGGGGCATGTAAGAATTAAAAAAGCTGAACACATGCTCAGCTTTATTAGGTTTATGCGTTTTTATTCGCGCTGTGCGCTACTTTAAACTGCGATAAAAAAGTGTGGTTACGCGCTCTTTAGGTAACCAATTTGCATATTCAAGACCAAGTTCTGACAATGGGTCTGCTTTAAGTACCTGCTCTAAACTGGCGTCATTTTGCATTGCTTTTAGCATAACATCTTTCGCTTGTTGCAACAGCTTACGATACGTGATCAGTCCTGAACGGTCACTTAGCGGGCCATGACCAGGAATAACTTGGGTTTTATCATCAATCTGATTAATCACATCATCAACCGCCGCTAAAACACCATCAACGCTACCCCCACTGTCTACATCAACAAACGGCAGGCTACCAAAGTTAAAATAAATGTCTCCCATGTGCACAATATTATCATTATTGAAAAAAATCACCGCATCGCCATCGGTGTGAGCATGTTGATAATGCACAACATGCGCTTGCTCATTATTAAAGTGCAGTGTTAAATCATCACCAAAACTAATTCGTGGTAGGTAATCAGACCCTTCGCCATGTTTTTCTTTTAGGCGTTTATGTACATTATTGTGGGCAATAACATGGGCTCCGGCTTTAGCAAAGTTTTCGTTACCACCGGTGTGATCGCCATGATGATGAGTGTTAATTACAAACTCTGCACTGCCTGGCTTTAAGTCGCTAATGGTTTTTTTAATATCGGCTGAGAGTTTGGCAAACTGATCATCAATGATATATATGCCATCATCCCCAACGCTGGCTGCAATGTTGCCACCTTGTCCGTATAGAACGTACACATGCTCGCTAAGCTGCTTAGCTGTAACTGGGTTGTCATCCGCCGCCGCGTAGTTGCTTAGTAGTAAAGTCGTTATTAATGCCGGTAGTAATTTTTTCATTGTTGTAACCCTATAATTAATAATCATGGTTATAAAACGTGATAGCAACTTATTTAGCTCACTCTGCATCCAAAGCTAGTCGTTGATAGGCACTATTTCAATTTGATGCATGAATGTTTGCGGTAACAATGGGGTGTGCTTTCCTTCTACATATTCATCAAAACCGGCTCGATAAAACTCAGAAAGCGGGTGCCCTGATTGCCCTCCAGGCACTGTTAAAATGGCACTTTCTAAATGTCCAGGTTGGGCAATAAATCGCTGCGATGCGCCAAAACTGGTTTTTTGTACGGCAGGCATATAGCTATCACCAAACCCTGGAGCGGTAGGCATATTTAGTAGCTTACTCAATAGAGGTATTTGTTTAGCAAATGGGTGTTCAATCGCTAATTCGTTTACTTTACCCCATTGCCAGTTTTGAATGTTATTACCAAACTTTGTTGTTAACTGTGCGATAGTTTGCTCAAAGGCTGCCTGTAATTGCTGCTCCCAATTAGTAAATTGCGGGTTAACCCAACTTGCTGGCTGCGCTTTTATTAATTGCCAAACAGCGGGCTCTAAATCGCGCTTTACATAACTCAATGTACCATCCTGCTTATTGAGACTCGCTTCAATACTACTAAATAAAATATTTATTAGTTCATCACGATACGTCTTAACTAAGGTATAACCAACGGAGGTTGGGCAGGCGCATTGCTGCCAGTTATCCAGTGCATTGATATAATCTGCATAGTGTTCTGGCTGCTGTTTTAACTGCTCAAGTAATAAGCCATGCCAAGGAGTTAAAAAGCGCGCTTGATTGTCTAACTGTAATTGATAAAAGTCACCTTCGTTAAACTGCTGTTTTTCAAACAACCGATCGCGAATTTGCATCGCACGAGCACCTAAGGCATAGCCGCCATTACCAAAACGCGCATTATCCTCAGCCGAGACCACTCGCGAATTCCCTGTCCATAAGCGCCCACTCTCAGGGTTTTTAACAAACGGGCGAATAACTTCATTTTGCTGCCAAGTTGCTGAATATTCATTTTCATTAATGGCAAATTCACTAGGTGCTGTTCGCGCAGGAATACCGCCCATGTGTTTCCAAGCTGCACTGCCTTGACTATCTACCACCATTAAGTTTTGTACCGGAATACCCACGTTACTTGCAATATTAAGGGCATCATCCACTGTTTCAGCCTGCTCAAGCTGCAACAATTGCATATCAACGGCATACGGCTGATGCGCTGCCCAACTTAAGGCATAAGGCTGATTGTTAATGTATTTAACAGGGCCATACTCACTTAGCGTTAAAGGATAGATTTCATCGTTGCCATTATCCAAGGTAATCACTTCATTTACTTGCCATGTTTTACTGCTATCAGTTAATGCAATCCAGTCGGCTGTATCTATATAGCCATTAGTAAATCCCCATGCAATTTTATTATTACTGCCAACCACAATGGCAGGCGCCCCTGGTAACGAAACACCGGTTACCTGATAAGCTTGATTGTTATGAGTGTAATTAAGCTGCGCTCGATACCAAATAACCGGCACCGCCATTGATAAGTGCATATCATCTGAAAGCATCGCAGCTTGCGTATTAGTTAAATCTGCGGTCACTGCCCAGTTATTACTGCCTACTTCTAAATTAGCAGTAATGCTTTTAATCGCCGCTAATGGCTGCGTTGGTAACTGAGGTATAGTTTGAGAATAAGGTGTTAAAATACTGCCATCTAATGCTGCTTGGTATTGGCTTGGTTGGGTTAAAAATTCAACCATTTTTGCACCGTATTGCTGCTGTATTTGAATTAAAGCTTGGTCGCGCTCAAAGGTAGCGGTTTGTAAATCTAAATACATGCTAAAAATAACTAACAGACTATCTTCGCTTTGCCATGGTTGTTGCTCAGCTCCTGTAAGTAGGTATTCAAAACTTGGGTACCCTACTTGCGCAAGTCCTTCGTTTACCCCTTGTGCATAGCTTTTTAGTAGTTGCTTATCGGCTTGGGGGAGAGTTTTTAAAATCGCTTGGCTGCGTTTACGTAATTGATGAAAGCGCATTTTTTTATCAAGAGCGAGCGCGGCTTTACCAAATAGCTCACTGAGCTCACCTGCGGCATTACGTCTAAGTAAATCCATTTGAAAAAAGCGATCTTGCCCGTGGGCATAACCCAAGCCATAAGCAGCATCATGGCGAGTAGCTGCAGTAATAACAGCTTGGCCAAGCGTATCTCGAGCAACTTTAACTGGCTGCGTTACCGCATCGCTTCGGCCTTTACCATCAAGGGTAGGTAAACTTAGAGTCAACACGCCGTATACAATGGCGGTCCCCCCAAGCGCTAAAACCACAACAATTAATAGCAACCGTTTGATTACTTTAAACATAAACATACCCTTCAACTTTTTCAATAAACTATTATTAGCATATATTCATAATCGTTCTATTAAAAACGCTACGAAAAGCGGGTAAAGGGTGAAATAAACATCAAAATCCACGATAATACACAGTTCATGTATTGTGCAGACCTAGTTGAGATCAAAATGACTGAAAAAACATTTATTAAAGGTAAAGACCGCGATTTAGAATCGTCTATCTCTACCATGCAAAACAAGCTAAAAGCGCTAAATATTAATATTGAAGAAGCGCTATGGCTTAACCCTGTAGCAAACTGTTATTCAGTTCATATAAAAGATAGCGACTGTGGTGTGATGTTTACTAACGGTAAAGGTGCTACTGATAAAGCCTCTATCGCTTCTGCGCTAGGTGAATATTTTGAGCGTTTAAGCTGTAACTATTTTTTTGCTGATTTTTACTTAGGTGAAGAATTTGCCAATGGTGACTTTACTCATTACCCGAACGAAAAGTGGTTTAAAGTAGCAGAAGATGAAGTACCACAAGGGATTATGGATGAAAGCTTATGGGATTACTTCGACCCTGAGCGTGAATTAACTGCCTCACACCTTTATGACTTTAATTCTGGTAATTTTGAGCGTGGTATTTGTACTGTGCCTTATACCCGCCAGCGCGACGGCCAAGATATTTATATTCCGGTGAACGTGATTGGTAATATTTTTGTTTCTAATGGTATGAGTGCTGGTAATACTAAATTTGAAGCCCGTGTACAGGGGTTATCTGAGGTATTTGAACGCGCCATTAAAAATCGCATTATTGCTGAAGGTATTAGCTTACCAATCGTGCCTGAAGATGTGGTAAAACAATACCCTAAAATTCATGAAGCCTGTGAAGAGTTGCGTAGCCATGGCTTCCACTTACGTATTGCAGATGCCTCACTTGGCGGTAAATACCCTGTAATGAGTGTTACGCTAATCAACCCAGTAGATGGCTCTGTATTTGCCTCTTTTGGTGCTCATCCTTCATTTGAAGTGGCACTTGAACGTACGGTAACTGAGCTACTGCAAGGTCGTCGCCTAGATCAACTAGACGTATTTCAACCTGCCACTTTTGACAACGACGAAGTAGCCACACCTGAAAACATTGAACTGCACTTTATTGATTCAAGCGGTTTAATTTCTCATGACTTTTTCCGTTCTGAAGCAGACTTTGAATTTGTACATTGGGACTTTAGTGGTTCAACTGAGCAAGAATATAACTTCTGTACTGATTTAATTCACAGCATGGGCCATGATATCTACATCATGGATTACACCCACTTAAATGTGTATGCATGTCGTATTTTAGTGCCTGGTATGTCTGATATTTATCCGGTAGATGAGCTTATTTGGCGTAATAACAACGAAGGCGCTAAATTCCGCGAAACTTTCTTATCACTTGATCAATATGACACTGAGCAACTGATGGAAATTTACGAAAACCTAGAAGAAGCTGGTCATAGCGATATTATTCGCGCTGCTGAATTCATTGGCTTAGCAACCGATGCCGATACGCCTTGGCATACTCTACGTATTGGTGAACTGAAAGCACACTTATGCTTAGCCGCAGGCAGCGAAGAAGCGATTGATTGGGTTGACTGGATTTTACATACCGGCCAAGTTAATGAAGACGCGATGCGTCATTTCCGTTGTTTAAAAGCTATTTTAGAAATTAAATACGATGACGAACGTGAATATACAAGCTACCAAGACGCCTTAGGACTGATGTTTGGCGCTAATAATGTAACCCTTGCAATTGAGATTGCAGAAGGTCGTACACGCTTTAACGGCTTAACTTTCCCAGGTTTATCGCTTGAAGGCTTTAAAAAGCACGCCGCATTATTGGATGGCTACCGCAAGTTACATGTTGCGAAACAGCATCATTGGGCACGCGAAGTTAGTGATTCATAATATCTAAACGTGTTTATAGTTAAAAAGAAAATGGCGCATATTTAACTGCGCCATTTTTGTTTCTAGTGTTAGTTAGCTATAGTTAAGCTTTCTATATTAACAATTTAATTACACCTTATGTGGCAACAGCGCAAAAGTAAACGCACATCCATTTATAATTTTAAGCTTACCTTTTTATTTGCAATCACTTTAATTGCAATAACAAGCTTAGTGCTTGAACGGCTTAATTATAATCGGGCAAAAGATGCTTACCGTTTACAAGTACTTTCTCAAGTAAGTACCTACAGAGCTCAGCTTGAAGCTATTTTGGTATCTAATATTCAGTTAATACGAGGCTTGGCTGTAGCCGTTGCTGCCGAGCCTAATTTAAGCCAAACACGTTTTGGGCAAATTGCCGCTCCACTGTTTAATACCTCGAACGAACTACGTAATATTGGTGCTGCACCTAATATGGTCATTACAATGACCTACCCGCTTAAAGGGAATGAAAAAGCCATTGGACTCAATTTTTTAGAAAATAAAGCGCAACGCGATGATGCTATTAAAGCACGCGACACTAATACTATTGTAATGGCTGGACCGCTCACGTTAGTTCAAGGCAGTGAAGCTTTGATTGCACGAGTGCCAGTTTATTTACCTGAAGACCACTCTTTTTGGGGGCTGCTTTCTGTGGTACTCGATATAGAAAAAGTCTATAACAACGCTGGAATTTTCGAATTACAAAAAAAATACACCGTTGCTATTCAAGGACGCAATGGCTTAGGTAAACAAGGTGAGTTTTTCTTTGGTGACCCTGAAATTACCAGCCAAAACCCGCTTGAGTTTAACCTAAACTTTCAAGGCGGAGCTTGGCAGCTCTATGTAGTGCCAAAAACAGGCTGGCAACCGGCATCGTCGTCTATCTGGCCGTTACGTATCGTTATTATTGTTATTTTGAGTTTGCTTATTTTTGCGTTTTTATTGTTTTTAAAAATGCTCAATAGAGAACACGAAAACGAAAAAATGCTCGAGGTAATGAGTAACCTAGCGCAAGTGGGCGCATGGTCATTTAATTTAGAAAAAAAGCAGGTATTTTGGTCAGACATGACCAAAAAGATATTTGAATACCCTTTAGATGAGCAACCTAAATGGTCATCCGATTTATATTACTTTAAAGAGGGTAAAAGCAGAGATAAGGCGGCTGAACTAATTTCCAGGGCGGTTAAATATGGTGAAAGCTACGAGGCCGAACTGGAAGTTATTAATGCCAACGGCGAAGTGATTTGGGCACTCATACATGGTGAAGCCGAGCATAAAAATGGGCGTTGTAACAGAATATTCGGCTCACTACAAAATATTGATGCCCGTAAAAAGGTAGCAATAGAAGATCAAAAAATAGCTCGTTTTAATGAAACCTTAGCGTCGTTAACTATTAGCGACCACATATTAAAAGGTAAATTAAGCGAATCAAAAGAGCTTATTACTCGTGCGGTGTGTCGTGCACTTAAAGTGAATACAGTAAGCATTCGCTTGTTTGATAAATACAAAACTCAACTTAGTCCCATTGCGAGTTATAGCCAAAATAACAGTGATAATAATACGCCTTGGCGCCAGCACGACATCCCTGACTTTTTTACCACCCTAGAAAACAAAGCCGTTTTTAGCGCTCAAGACGCACAGCAACAAGCTTGTCTCGCACCCATAGCAAAAAGCTACCTCGAGCCATCACCTATTAAAGCAATGTTATGTGTTATGATCCCCGCAGGCAGCGGCTCTATTGGTGTTGTATGCGCAGAGCAAGCAACGGTTAGATCATGGACGCAAAACGAAGAAGGTTTTTTAATTGCTATCGGCGCGCTAATAGGAAGTCTTCACTCTAGTGAACAACGCATAGAAACCGAAGCTGAACTAGTCATGGCAAAAGAAGCCGCTGAACAGGCGGTGATCGCTAAAAGTGAATTTTTAGCTAGCATGAGTCATGAAATTCGCACCCCGATGAATGGAGTGTTAGGTATGCTTAATATCATTCAGGCGACCTCACTTGATCAGCAACAACGTCATCATATAAAGCTTGCCCAATCGTCAGCAGAGTCTTTATTAGGGATTATTAATGATATTTTAGACTTTTCTAAAATAGAGGCTGGTAAGTTAGACATAGAAAGCATTCAATTTAATCTACCACAATTACTAGGCGAGATTATTGAGTCGTTTGCGCTCAAGGCCGAAAGCAATAACACCCAATTAATTTTAGATTCTACGCATGTAAGCACCAGTGAGATTGTGTGTGATCCAAATAGATTACGACAAATTTTAAATAACTTGATTGCCAATGCCGTAAAATTTACTCAAAACGGACAAGTACTGGTAACCGCTACCATTGAAAAAACTCTCGATGATACGACTTTAGAATGTGCGATTATTGATACCGGCATTGGTATTAGTTTAGAGAAGCAAAAACAGTTATTTGATTCTTTTACTCAAGCTGATGCATCAACAACCCGCCAATATGGCGGTACAGGTTTAGGGTTGGCAATAGTTAAGCAGCTGTGCGAACTCATGGGAGGCGAGGTAAGTGTAAATAGCTCACCTAATGAAGGCAGTACCTTTACTTTTTCAGTCAGCATTACCTCAGTGATAGACCAAGCATTTGATTTAGATTGTCAACATATACAAGCAAAGCGAATACTCATTGTTGATAATAGCGAGATGAATGCCACCATCATCGAGAAGCAATTAATGCTATGGGGCGCAGATGTCAGTGCAGTATGTGATTATGAAGAGGTTGAAACTTATATAAGTAATCATCAACAAACGCCACCGGATGTAGCAATTATTGACACAAGCTTTTTGGAGCCTGTAGCACACCCTTTGGCTGAAAAGTTGAAACATTTTTTAGTGAAAAGCCATATTTTGATTATGGCCCCAATGAGCTATTCAAAAAGCAATTTATTTTATGGAAACAATGAAGCAGCCTTAATTTTTAAACCTCTCACTGCTATTGATTTATATAACACGCTGGTAAAAAGTACATTGGCAGCACAACCTAAAGAGTTAGCGCTGCCTCCAGCGATTAATAAACAAAAAAAAGCGAAAGGCCATGTGTTGCTTGTAGAAGATAACAAAGTAAACCAAGTGGTTGCATGTGCATTATTAAAACAAGCTGAGCTTACCTTTGATATTGCAGAAGATGGCAAAGACGCCCTAACCAAATTAAACCGAGCAACCGCAAACACTTATCAACTTATTTTAATGGATTGCCAAATGCCTATTATGGATGGATACCAAGCTACCATGGCTATTAGAGAGGGCCTTGCGGGTCAAGAGAATCAAACCATCCCCATTATTGCACTAACGGCTAATGCAATGCGCGGAGATAAAGACAAATGTTTAAATGCCGGTATGAACGACTATTTAAGTAAACCTCTCGATGGCCCTGCTATGCATGCTAAATTGCAACAATGGCTTAGCGCTAAATAACAGTGTAAGCTTAAAATAGAATCGATGAAGTAAGGGATATTATGCAGTTATCAGTTGAACAACAAAGAGTTATTGGCTGTTTATTGGAAAAGCAAACAACAACGCCTGAACATTACCCACTATCATTAAATGCCTTAACGAATGCTTGTAATCAAAAATCAAATCGCGCTCCTGTGCTCGAATTAAGCCAACAGCAAGTTCAGGCTACCATTGCCGAATTAATCGACTTACGCTTGGTAACAGAAGATGAAGGTCTCAGTGGACGTGTATCTAAATACGACCATCGCTTTTGTAATACACAATTTAGTCACTTACAATTTAACGCACAACAACGCGCCATTGTATGTTTATTATTATTGCGGGGAGCTCAAACACCCGGTGAATTAAAAACCCGTTGTGCTCGCTTAGCTGACTTTACCAATGTTGACGACGTTGAAACATCGCTTGAACAATTGATTGAAAATGGCCATGTTAAAAAGCTGCCCCGTGAGCCTGGTAAGCGTGATAGCCGTTATATCCACTTATTTACAGCACCTTCTGCAGAAAACGATGAGCCAACAGCAACACAAACCATTACAGACGAGTTAAAAAACCAAGAGCTCAATGAGATACTCGCTGAAATTAACGAGCTAAAAGCTCAACTTAAACAAATAAAAGAGTATATAGGACTTTAATTGTGTAATTTGAAATCACATAATAGCTATTCTTTTTTGAGCATTAAAACTTTTTAACTTTAAGGAGCGGGCCATGCGCGCCGAAATTATGGCTGAAATGAAGGTTCAGCCTAGTATTGATGTTAACGCTGAAATTAAACGCCGAGTAAATTTTATTAAAGCACGTTTAAAAGCTGCATACTCAACTTCACTGGTACTAGGTATTAGTGGCGGTGTAGACTCATCAACCTGTGGCCGATTATGCCAACTTGCTGTTAATGAGCTTAATCAAGAACACCAAGATACACAGTATCAATTTATTGCGGTGCGCTTACCGTATGGAGTGCAAGCAGATGAAAGCGAAGCACAAATGGCGGTTGATTTTATTAAGCCCAGCACCCGTATGACCGTTAATATTCAGCCTGCAACCGACGCACTGCACGAGCAAACAATGGCAACTTTAGCTGGTAATAATCAGCCATTGCCAACACAAGAAAAAATAGACTTTATTAAAGGCAATGTGAAAGCACGCCAACGCATGGTTGCACAATATGAAATTGCTGGGTTTTGCCAAGGGCTCGTTGTAGGTACCGACCATAGCGCCGAAAACATTACCGGTTTTTATACTAAGTTTGGCGATGGCGCCTGCGACTTAGCCCCTTTGTTTGGTCTATCTAAACGTCAGGTTAGAGCATTGGCAACAGCATTAGGTGCACCTGCTTTGTTAGTTGAAAAAGCACCTACTGCGGATTTAGAAAGTGATAGACCAGGTTTGACTGACGAGGAAGCATTAGGCTTAAGCTATGAAGAAATTGATGACTTTTTAGAAGGTAAACCAGTCTCCGAGCATGTGGAACAAACACTGATTGCAATTTACCAACGCACGCAACATAAGCGCCAGCCTATTCCAACAATATACGATGCTTTTTAAATCAATATTATAAGTGTGATTTAACTGATCGAGCCGCTTATATTTTACGTAAAAAATGGCGTAAAAATAAGTGGCTTAAATTTTAACGGTTAACCTTAACGCTTGCCAACAGAGAGTTTTATATTTTATGACCCCCCCTATTTTGATTACTGGTGCAGGACAACGTATTGGACTTGCGCTTGCACAGCATTTTATAGCCCAAGGGCAAGCGGTCATTATTACTTATCGTACCCGCCATAAAGCGGTAGATTTGCTAGAACAACAAGGGGCCACTTGTCTTTATGCTGACTTTAGTTCTGATGAGGGTATTAATACTTTTATTACATTACTTAAAGCACAGACTGACTCACTAAGCGCGATAATTCATAATGCATCAAGCTGGGACTGTGAAGCTAACAACCCTCAGTTTGAGCAGCTGTTTGACAATATGATGCGCATTCATGCAAAAACACCGTACTTGGTAAACTTACGCTGTGCAGATTTACTATTAAATTATCAGGCGTCTCACGCTAAGCCCGCTGACATTATTCATCTAACTGATTACGTAGTGGAAACTGGCAGCCCAAAACACTTAGCCTATGCGGCCAGCAAAGCCGCCTTGGATAACTTAACCAAATCATTTAGTGCTAAATATGCACCGAAGATTAAAGTGAATTCAGTCGCACCATCATTAATTATTTTTAATCAACATGATGATGAGCAGTATCGCGCTAAAACTTTAAAAAAATCATTAATGGGTATCGAACCTGGATGCCAAGAAATTATCAATAGCATCGACCTACTACTAAACAGCCACTACATCACAGGCCGTGCTTTACCTGTTGATGGTGGTCGCCATCTTAAGTAAGTCATCTAAATAAACGAGAAACTTATGCATAACGAATTAAAAGAAAGCTATCAAAAAATTATAACCGCAGTCGGTGAAGATGCAGAACGTGAAGGGTTGCTCGATACTCCAAAACGCGCTGCAAAAGCGATGGAGTACCTAACTCAAGGTTACCGCCAAACGCTTAACGAAATCACTAACAATGCAGTATTTACCTCAGATGCTGACGATATGGTGTTGATACAAGATATAGAGCTTTACTCTATGTGTGAGCATCACTTATTACCGTTTATTGGCCGCTGTCACATTGCTTATATCCCTGATGGCAAAGTGTTAGGTTTGTCTAAGTTTGCACGTATTGTGGATATGTTCTCTCGCCGTTTTCAAATTCAAGAACAGCTAACCCATCAAATTGCCAAAGCGGTTGAGGAAGTAACCGGTGCCAAAGGTGTAGGCGTCATTGTTGAGGCAAAGCACATGTGTATGATGATGCGTGGTGTAGAAAAGCAAAACTCAAGCATGCGTACTTCGGTAATGCTAGGAAACTTTAGAGCCGATCCGAAAACACGTAACGAGTTTTTACAGCTGATCAAAGGATAATCTATGGCTAACGCAATAATTAATGTAACTAATTTACGGCTACGCACGTTCATTGGCTTTAATCCAGATGAACGTGAAAAAAAACAAGATGTAGTCATTAATTTAGAAATTCATTATCCGGCTGATCAAGCTTGTGAAACTGATGAAGTAGAACAAGCACTTAACTACAAGGTAATTACTAAAGAAGTAATTACCTTAGTTGAACAGGGTCACTTTTTATTGTTAGAAAAATTAGTTGCTGAAATTCTTGCTGTTTGCCACTCGCACCCAAGTGTGAATTACGCCAAAGCCCGAGTGGATAAACCTCATGCGCTGCGCTTTGCAGACTCTGTGTCGCTAACTCTCGACTGGCACAAATAATCCAACGGCAAGGGCTATTACAGCTAAATAACGTAGCCCTTTGCCGAGTGTTACTAGCACTAAAAACATACTAAAGCGCACTTTAAACACGCCGCCAATAACAGTTAGTGGATCGCCAACAATAGGTAACCACGCAAACAGTAAGCTATATATCCCATATTTATTAAACTGCTTTTGCGCTTTTTTAAGCCCTTTTTCAGAAACTGGAAACCATTTTTTATCTTTAAAGCGTAATGCTTGTG
Organism: Pseudoalteromonas sp. APC 3224; assembly: GCF_030407535.1. GTDB lineage: Bacteria > Pseudomonadota > Gammaproteobacteria > Enterobacterales > Alteromonadaceae > Pseudoalteromonas. The sequence continues at coordinate 53,925 of NZ_JASDDF010000023.1, forward strand.
TTCCAAGCCAATAATTAACACAACTGCCTAATACATTGCCTAAGGTTGCTGCAAACCAAATTAGCCATAAGTTAGTATTACCTTGCATTATCATCCCACCCATCAATACTTCAGACGAGCTGGGTAATAACGTAGCCGATATAAATGCCGTAAAAAATAATGTTATATAGAGCATTTTTCCCTTATGACTAAAAACTAAACCCAGCCATTAAGCTGGGTTTGAACGACTTTTTAACTTAAATCAAAACGCTTATTTAATTAAATTTAAGCTAAGGGGATAATTAAACTCTTTGCCATCGTTGGCTTTTACGCTTGCGATAACCACCATCACAAATGAAAAGATAGCGACCATAGGTAACAGTAGTAAACCAACAGCTGCAAAAATTAGTAAAAAACATACAAAATAAGCTATAGCCATAGTAATTTGAAAGTTAAGCGCTTTTTTACCATGTATATCAACTATAGGCATTTCATCTTTTTTAATTAGCCAAATAATAAGGGGGCCTAACACCGAGCCGAATGGCACAATAAACCCAGCTAATGCACTTAAATGACATAGCATTGCCCAAGTTCGGTCATCTTTATTAACGACTTTAATTTCTTGATTTTGTTCCATAGCACAATCCTTTAATTTTTAAAATCCGGTTTAATTATACACAGGTATATAACACCACTTATCTATTTATTTGTAAAAAATCACAACCTAAATTTCTGTGATAAAAAAGTGATAAGTTTGTGAGAGTTTCTGGAGACGATTGTTCAATACTTATCTCGAATCATCACATACAGGAAATAAAAATGAAAGCTTCAACATTTACACTTGCAACTCTTTTAGCAGTAGCTAGCCAGTCAGCCATAGCTGCAGAGTTAGACCTAGCAATAACCAACCTAACACAAGGCATTCACTTTACCCCACTGCTAGTTACAGCACACGACAGCGAAGATAAGCTTTTTGAAGTTGCAACTGAAGCTTCTACTGCATTACAAACAATGGCTGAAGGTGGCAACATTGCAGAACTAAAGGCACAAGCTACTGCAGCAGGTAGCGACATGGCTGCAAACCCAGCAGGAGGCTTATTAGCGCCATCATCATCGACCATGGCCACACTAATGACAACCGATGGTAATGACTACCTCTCAGTAACCGCTATGTTACTGCCTACAAACGATGGCTTTGTTGGCCTGGATAGCTGGAAAATCCCAACCGAAGCAGGCACTTATACTGTTTACTTAAATGCATATGATGCAGGCACTGAGCACAATAATGAACTCATTGTCGATGGCTCAGGTGCACCGGGTACGCCAGGTATTCCTGCAGCCCCAGGTGGCGACGCGGGCACAGACGGCGCTGGCTTAACAAGTACCGATAGCAATATTAACGTACATATTCATCCAGGCACGTTAGGTGACGACGATTTAACCGCTGGTAATAGCGATTTAAGTAATACGGTTCACAGATGGTTAAACCCAGTGGCTAAGCTAACCGTTACGGTTAAGTAGGAGCGTTATCATGGCATCTTTAAATAACTTTAAAAAAAGCATCGTGGTTGTTGCACTTGCAGCCTCACTTGCAGCCTGCGGCGATAACGACAGAAACGAACCTGTTCAGGTTGTCACACCGCCAACTCCTGAGCCTGTAAGCTATACATTTGATGTTACCGTCAGCAATTTAACCGCGGGGCAGCCACTATCGCCTATTGCTGTTATTGCACATACTGAAGGCACTCTTTGGCAAATTGGCAATGCGGCCTCAATTGCATTAGAAGCAATAGCTGAAGGAGGCGATAACAGCCAACTGCTTGCATTAGAAAACGCTATAGCCAACGCATCAAGCGAAGGTCCTGTTGGACCTGGTGCTAATACCACGATTACATTAACCACAGACTCACTTGAGGCACTTAAGTTGTCGCTTGCCACTATGATGGTGAATACAAATGATGGGTTTACCGGTCTTAGTGCTTTAGATGTATCTTCATTAGCAGTCGGCGACTCTTTAACTCGCACTACCGTTGCTTATGATGCAGGTACTGAAGCAAATACAGAAGCAGCTGGTACGATACCCGGTCCTGCTGATGGCGGAGAAGGTTTTAATGAAGCCCGTGATGATGTTAATTTTGTAGCAAGACACCCAGGTGTAGTTACAAATGAAGATGGTTTGTCTGGCTCAGTGCTTAGCCCTGAACATAAATTTGATAACCCATTAGCAAAAGTGGTTATTACCCGCACTCAGTAATTCGTTTATCAATATCAACCTCGATATACCAGCTTTTAATGGGGAAGTTGGGGAGCACGGAAGCCCCCCTTTTTTACGAGGATAAATGATGCGCCATGAAAAGTTACTCATAGTTGAAGACGACAGAGAAATTGGTAAATTAATTACCACACAGCTTACATCGCTAAATTTACATGTGGATCATGTTGTAAGTGCTGAACTGGCTTTGAAAAAAATAGCCAAACAATCTTACGGGCTTATTTTACTGGATATAAACCTTCCGCAAATGGATGGATTGAGTTTATGTCGTAAAATAAAAGAACACTATCCAACTATCTCAGTGATTTTACTAACAGCACTAAGTAGCGATATGGACAGAGTTATTGGCCTAGAAATGGGCGCCGACGATTATATTTGTAAACCCTTTTTTGCACGTGAACTACAAGCCAGAGTAAAAACCCAACTGCGACACAGAGCACAATTGCTCGCGAGCCAAAATACTAACCAGAATACGATTAAGGGCGAAACAACGCTTCATGTTGGCTCGCTACACATTGAATTTGACTCTCATCAAGTGTACTTAGCTGAACAGGCAATTAACCTAACCGCCACCGAATTTGATTTGCTTGTGTACTTTGCACGTCACCCAAATCATGTCTTTAGCCGCCAACAACTGCTCGATAAAGTATGGGGATACCAACACAGCGGCTACGAACATACGGTTAATTCGCATATTAACCGCTTGCGCGCAAAGCTCGAATTACATCAACCAACTCCCATTATAGAAACCGTTTGGGGTGTGGGATACAAACTCAACCCAAACCAACTTAATTAAGATTTTTATTATGAAACTTTCTTTGTACCAAAAATTAGCAGTGTCGTTAGCCGTTATTTTTTGTTTTATTTGTGCGCTAGTTTATAGCTGGAGTAAACAATTAGAACTCAACTCCAAACACCATGGCGAACAAAACTTACATTTAGCACTGGCTGAACATTTAGTACAAGATAATCCATTAATAAAAGAAGGCGTATACGATTACGAAGCCCTTGAAAACCTGTTTCATACTCTAATGCTGTTAGGCCCTGCCTTTGAATTTTACTTTGTAGACCAGCGCGGAAAAATATTGACTTACTCCGCAGAACCCGGAAAAGTAAAGCGCTCACACGTTAATTTAGAGCCGCTAAAAAAGCTGATTGACCACCCAAACACAACACCTATTTATGGTGATAACCCACGAGACCCACAGCAACAAAAAATATTTTCTGTGGCGCCTGTATTTAACAACAATGCATTACAAGGGTATTTATATATAATTATTGGTGGTGAGGCATACGACACCTCACTCAATAATATAAAAAGTAACGACTCGTTATTAGTGGCTGCTATGTGGCTTGGCTCAACACTCGTTTTTTTATTTATTGCGATGCTTATTTTACTGCGATTTTTCACAAGCCCTATTCAACGTCTTGCAAAAGATGTGAGCAATATTGAGGCTGCTAACTATAGCCTAACCGATACAAAACTAAGTCACTATTCAAATCAAAAAAGCAACGAAGTCCACAGCCTAGGTCGAAGTATTCAAGCGATGATAACGCGTATAAACGAGCAATTTAAAGCACTTGAGCAAGTTGATAAACAACGTAAAGAGCTGCTTACTCACCTCTCCCATGATCTGCGAACACCACTAGCCTCTCTACAAGGTTTTTTAGAAGTGTTAAATCAGTCAAGTGACAAACTAAGTAAACAAGAACAGCAAGAATACTTGCAAGTCTCATTAAATAACTGTGGACAGCTAAAGCAACTTATAGAGCAAATTTTTGAACTTGCTCACTTAGAAAATGGTCAAATAAACATTAATAAAGAAACATTTAACCTAGGAGAGCTAATTTACGATTGTATTGCTAAGTTTAGTATTGTTGCGCAACAAAAAGGCATTAATTTATCGGTTGAGCCAAAAATTTGTGACTTCCCTGTCATCGCCGACATAGCCAAACTTGAGCGCGTTTTAAGTAACTTAATCGATAATGCAATTAGGCATACTCCCCTTGGTGGCAGTATTGAGGTTAGCGTAAGACGAAGTAACCACTATCAATTATTTGTGCAAGTTTCGGATACCGGAGTTGGTATTAAACATGATGAGTTACAAGCTATTTTTGATCCCCACTACCAAGCTAGTAATTCTAATAAAGCGGGCCGTCAACAAGGTGGGTTAGGGCTTGCTATTTGTCGTGGACTATTAAAGCTTATGGACAGTGAAATAAATGTTCAAAGTGAGATAGGCAAAGGCACTATTTTTAGCTTTAATTTGCCACAAAAAAAAGGCGTAACTTAACGTTACGCCTTGGCTCATTACTTAGTTGAATTTGGGGTTATTTTTTTATACCGGCTAAATCAAGCATAAATTCATAATTTAATGCTGCATCTTCTAAGCGCTTAAAACGACCAGACGCACCTCCGTGCCCTGCTTCCATATCAATTTTAAACAGTAGCTTGTTATCATCTGTTTTGTAATCTCGCAGCTTAGCTACCCACTTAGCTGGCTCAAAATATTGCACCTGTGAGTCGTGCAAACCTGTTGTTACTAACATATTAGGGTAGTCTTGTTTACTAACTTGATCGTATGGTGAATACGACAACATATAATCGTAATATTCTTTCTCGTTAGGGTTACCCCACTCACCATACTCGTTAGTTGTAAGCGGAATAGTCTCATCAAGCATAGTAGTAACCACATCAACAAATGGAACCGCAGCCACCATACCTTTATATAGCTCAGGCGCTTGGTTTGCCACTGCGCCCATTAATAAACCACCAGCACTGCCACCTTGGGCAAAAATTTGCTCTTTATCGCCATACCCTTGAGCTACCAATGACTTAGTAACATCTACAAAGTCGTTAAACGTGTTCTTTTTAGTGAGTAATTTACCCGCTTCGTACCACGGGCGCCCTAACATTTGCGAACCACGTACGTGGGCAATTGCAAATACAAAACCACGGTCAAGCAACGTTAATCGTGCAGAAGAAAAACTAGGATCCATTGTTGCACCATACGAACCATAGCCGTATTGCAATAATGGGTTAGTGCCATCTTTTTTAAATAGCTCTTTTCGATACACCAAACTCACCGGTACTTTTACGCCATCGCGTGCTGTGACAAAAATACGCTCAGACGCGTAGTTTTCTGCGTTAAAGTCACCTAATACCGCTTGTTGCTTTAATAATGTTTTTTCGCCAGTGGCCAAATTGACATCATAAGATGAACCCGGTGTCGTCATACTGGTGTAATACACACGTAGCGTATCGCTGTTTAATTCGTTATTACCGTACGCATTAATCGTGTACGCACTGTCGTTAAAGCTTAGTGGTAACTCTTTGCCTGATGTTAAATTACGCGCAATCAGTGTTGATTGACCCATTTCACGTTGTTGATATACCAAGTAGTCATCAAATAACTCAACGCCTTCGAGTTTAATATCCTCGCGGGCAGGGATCACACTTTGCCAGTTTGCTTTATCACCGGCTTTATCAATATCAACTTTCATAAGCTGAAAGTTAACCGCATTTAAATTAGTCACAATGTAATAGGTATTGCCTGATTTGGAAATGCTGTATTCAAGGTTGGCTTCACGTTCAATTAAACGCTTTGGCTTAGCATTTACATCGTTTGCACTCAGTACTGACAAACCCGATGCATCAGTACTGCTATGCCAAATATAAATTTCTGAGCCGTCTTTGCTCTTGCTCATACCTGTGTAATAGCTCGTATCTTTTTCTTCGTATACAAGCTCATCATCGCTTTGTGATGTACCAAGCGTATGACGATAAACTTGATAACCGAGTAAGGTTTGCGCATCTTTTTTAATGTAATAAACAGTTTTATTATCGTTCGCCCACACAACATAACCACTAGTGCCTTCAAGCGTGTCTTCTAGTAATTTGCCCGTGTTTAAATCTTTAATTTTTATATTATAAACACGGCGACTCACCGTATCTTCACCATACGCCATTAAGTTATCATTTGGGCTTACATTTAGGACACTAACCGCAAAATAGTCATGGCCTTTAGCTAATTCATTTACGTCTAAAATAACTTCTTGATCGGTGCCTGCAAAATCACTACTGCGTAAGTAAGTAGCGTACTCGTTATCGCCGCGAGTTTGCGACGAGTAATAGTACTCTCCGTCTTTTACTGGAACAGAGTCATCATCTTTTTGAATTCGCCCTTTAAGCTCTTCAAATAAAGTACTTTGCAGTGTTTTAGTATGCGCAAGCATTGCATCTGTGTAAGCATTTTCAGCCTCAAGGTAACTAATCACTTTAGGAGCTTTACGCTCATCATCACGCATCCAGTAATAATCATCGATGCGAGTGTCGCCATGGATTGTCATTTCATATGGCACTTTCTTCGCAATCGGCGGCATGACTTCGGTTTGAGCAGCTACATTTTCAACCTTTGCTGATTGCTCAGCGTCAGGGGCTTTATTACACCCCCCTAAAATAGCTAAGGATATAAAAGTAAGAACAAATGGAGTGTGTTTCATTGATTAGAATCTCTGTAGTTTTTATTTTTGTTAAATATACCTAATATTTAATAGCACAGAGATTTAGTTTGTGAAGCTATGTAAAGAGGGAGCCTAGAAATTCTTTTTATATGTTTATGACTTCAGTTATCCTAACAATAACGAAGTAGCATTATATAGCCTCTTCACGCTGCTAATTCATAAGGACAAAAATGAACAACGACGTAATTAACATTTTAACTATGGCTAAGGTCATCCAAACAGCCGTTGCCCCTGTTTTTTTAATTACAGGTATTGCAGCAACACTCGGGGTTTTATCTAATCGCTTGGCACGCATTACTGACAGGGCCAGACAATTAGAACGAAAATTAAAAGTTAGTACTGATGAGGAATTTAACTTATCTTTAACCACAGAATTAAGAGCACTCCTAAAACGTTCCCGCTGTATTCACATTGCTTTTAGCCTCAGCGTACTAAGTGCATTATTAGTATGTGCCGTGGTCATGCTGTTATTTTTATCACACATACAATCGATTAATTTAGGCGTCACTATTGGTAGTTGTTTTGTTGGTGCAATGGCATTGCTAATATGTGCATTTATGTCATTACTTGGCGAGGTATTCTTGGCAACGCGTAGTATGCGCCGAGGGATGATATTTGCCGATATTGATATGAATGATTAACAAAAAGCCCCGTGTAACTTTAGTTACACGGGGCTTTTTATTATTGATTTAAAATAAATTATTGCACAGTGTAGATAGTTTCTAACACTTCAATTCTAGCCTCTTTTGAAAAACCAGATGCTTTAAGCTGCTCTGAAGCCGCTAAAATATCTTGTCCTTCATTTACAGCCATAACCGCAATCTTAGTGCCTGGAAAAACAGATACTACCTTTAAGCCCGTTGCTGATGCAACATCGCTTGCAGTTTTACCGTCTTTTAACAGAATAGTAATGTTTCCTGATAATGTGCTTAAGTTATTAGTCAGAATATTGCGAACTAAAGAGCCTTTAGTAACTAATTCTGAGTCAGTAGCAACATTAACAACTGACATATCGCCCTTCTTCATCACTACATGCTCTTCTGCTGCAACACTAGACGGCACTAAACGTAAGCCTTTCTCTACTTTATAAGAACCAAAGTCGGCTTTATCAAGCTTTAAGCTAGCAACCTGCTTTTTAGGTAACTCAAGTTCTTTATCAAAGCTAGTGTTAGCTGTTGCGCTTAATGAGATACACGCGGCAGCACTTAATACGATTAATTTATTAAATTTCATTTTTATAATCCTTACTCTTGACCTGCGTGACCGAATGCGCGAAGAGATACACCTTCAAGAACACTCGCTGAGCTATTATTGCTTATCCCAATTGCACTTAAACCGTTATCGCCACCGTCACTCAATGCAAAGCTATCTGCACTTGTATCTAGTAAGCGGATTTTCCAAGTACCTTTAGTAGACTCGCCGTAAAAAGCATTTGAAAGCATAACTGCGTCTTTTAATACATAGCCAATGCTCCAGCCATTAGTGAAGCTGTATGCTGGGTAAAACAGTGCTTGTTTAGATGACAATAACACACTACGGGTACCCGCTGGTGATGTAACTTCAATCGCTAAATCGTTACCAGCAGATGTTTGTGTACCATCGCTTAAATCTAAGACCATCTCAGAGTTACTAACATCAAACTTAAACTGCATTGCTTCAATATTCAGCTCTTCAGTCACTTCGATTTCTTGTGTTAAACCCGATGCGTTGTTATCTGGGATTTCAAGTGCTAGTGCATCCTCAGCAACAACTGAACCAAAACCTTTCCAATTCGTGATTACTTGCTCGCCTAATGAAGCTTCGTAAGATTTAGCCATTGCAACAGCTGCACCAGCATCAACTCGACCAAAGCCATATAAGTTATTAAAGCTATAACCGGCAGCATTTTCAACCCAACCGTCATGAGCAACGAACTCACCTTCACCTACAGTTAAATTAACAGCTGCGTTATCTGCATCAATTAAAGTACTGGTTGATGCTAATATATGGCGCACATCACGCCAAGTTAGTTCAGGGTTGGCTGAAAGAATTAACGATACCACACCTGATGCATTTGGCGCAGCAGACGATGTACCATTAAATGTAGATGTGTAGTTACAACTTGCGTTATCTTCATGCCCTGGGTAATTAAATGGGTATTGGCTTGCAGCAAACTCTTCACCATAGGCTGCAGCCCAAGCGGTGATAGAACGGCCATTGAAGCCTGAATAACCATTAATACAAGTCATTTGATCAGTTGTAACCATTGCTGGAGCCCAACGACCATATTCACCCGCTGGCGCTGAAACCATTAAGTTAGCACCTGCAGTTGAGTAGCTAGTGTGCTTACCATTTGCATTTACAGCTGCGACACTTAAGTAATAAGGATGACCTTGGCTAGGTTCAAATGCACCATTATAACAAGTTAACCCTAACTCGTTAGCACCGTTATCTTCACATAATGAACCTTCGCTCTCATCACCAACAAAAGAGTTACCGCTCGATTTCATGTTTAGTGCACCTTTACCATCACGAAGGTAAAGATTTGGGTAAGACTCTATTGTTTCATCAAGCTCTGAATAAGCAATAAATGTCGGGAATGTAATACCGTAACTACGGTTAAACGCCGAAATGCTTTCAGACGTGCTAATACCACTTCCAGGGAAACCATGTACAAGTAAATCAGTTTGCGCTACTTTCTCACCACCAAGGTAGTTCATACCAATTAGGCCTGTATCAGGTGCAACACCACGACCGCCTTTACCATTCCAACCTTTTGCTGCAATTAAGCCTGCAACACTAGTACCATGGTCACCGCTGTTAGATGTGCTTGTAGGGTCAGTACGGTCTAATGTTTCTGCGTCCAGGTTTAAAGAGCGGTTAGGCAATACGTTATCGATTAAATCTTCGTGGCGAATTTCCATACCTGAGTCAACAACAACAGCAGTCATGCCCGCACCTGTAACACCTTGCGCATAAGCAGCTGCTACGTTCATGTCTTCACCAACAACAAGCTCTTCAGCTTCTGACTTAGCGAAGTCTTCATCAAAACGTGCTTGTGCCTCTTCTTCAGTAAAACCACGTTGATTAACATATAAATCAATAAGGCCTTGTTTCATCTCATCGCTTAAGGCGTAAGCTTTTTGGCCTGTATTATTCAAGTGCCATTGTTGATTTGCTAGTGGGTCACCAATAGTACCTGAAACCATAATTTGTGCAGATGCTGTTTTACCGTTAGCTGTCACCGTGTAATCGATTACTGCGTCTTCAGTTGTGACTGGCACGTAAGTAAATGATGTACCATCGACTGTTAATGCACCGTGGCTAAACATGAACACGCCGTCTTCAGCAACGACAGCTTCACCGTTCTCAGTAAAGCTGAATGATAATGTATCACCATCAAGGTCACTTGCATTAAATTCGGCAGTTACTGGGATCCATTGTTTTTGATCGCTTACAGCAACGTCACTCGCTTTTGGTGCTACATCAGTAACAACTGGGGCTTTATTGTTATTATCATTATCGCTTCCACCACACCCTGATAGCGAAATTACTATCGCTGCAGACAACGCTGACAGCTTAAAAATATTATTTTTCATAAATGCTCTTCATTGGTTATTTTTATGACATCTGAATGTACACAATCACACAACAACCAGCAACACCGCATTTACAAACATTCACAATAAACTATAAATAGTACCAGTACGATTCAGCTCCCCATTAATAATATCAAAGTAATAATCTATGCATTCCCTTGAACTAAAGCCTGAGCTAAGATACAAATACAATCAAATAACCGTCAAAGGAGTAGAGTAAAGTGAAATTGAAGCAAGTATTTATCGGGGCGTTACTATCTACATGCGCACTTAGCGTATCAGCAAATTCTGCATTCAAAGAGCCAAGCGATGCGATTGAATATCGCCAAGCTGCATTTTCTATGATTTCAGTTCAAATAGGCGATATGGGTGCCATGCTCAAGGGTAAAATTCCTTTTGATGCAGAGCAATTTAAGCAGCGTGCAAATAGCGCAGCGGCATTGTCTAAAATGCCTTGGGAAGCTTTTTACGCAGATACTGATAAGGGTGATACATCAGCACTTCCTGCGGTATGGTCTGAAAACGATACTTTTATGAAAAAAGCGACAGCATTTCAACAATATGCTGATGAACTTGCTGTAGCAGCTCAAACCGGTGACAAAGCTGTTATTGGTAAAGCGTTTGGTGCATGGGCTAAAGGCTGTAAAGATTGTCATAAGCAATTCAAAGACTAATATATACGGTGTATTAAGAACAAAAATGGCGCTGTATTAGCGCCACTTTTTTTAACTAAGCAAATAACTTAAATGTTCACTTCCCCAGGTACTCATTAATAAAACCAGTAGTAGCAAAAATATAACCCATGCAACCCATGGTGACTTTGTCTCTGGCTCCGAGCTTTTTGTTGCTAGTGCTTTATTACCGGTGATCATTGCTTTGACCAAAGGCTTGCCTTGGACTTTGTAAGCAATAATAGCCACAACATGCAAAATAATCGCATAAAATAAAATATCAAAATTAATATGGTGCAACCAATTGGCAAAATCAATCGTATCACTCGATACATACTGCGCTAACGGGCCATCAGTTAAAATATCATCACTGCTCATTAAACCGCTTACTAGCTGCGCTATGATCAGAATAAAAAATAATAACACCATATAACTACCTGGTGCAGAATGGCCCACATCATTTATTTTTTTGCCGCTAAAAGAAACAAGCACCGATTTAGGAGAGTGCAGTAATGCCGATATTCTTGCCGTTTTACTGCCTATAAGACCCCATATAATCCGTGTTGAAATAAGCGCTAAAGTAAAAAAGCCAACTACAAAATGAAGTTCGATCATGCCCTCTTCTACACTAAAATAAAGCGCAGCAATACTCAATACTAATAACCAATGAAAGCTTCTTACAAAACCATCCCACACTTTTACCTTAAACATTGCACCTTCCCTAAAAAAAAGTATCATCTAAAACGCTAACTATTTTAGCTTCTCAATATTAAGGTATCCCGATGAGTCTTTCTACCAGTGCGCAGAGTAAAACACATGCAGTCCATTAAAAAACCGATACTAAAAGGCTTTTTAGATATGCTGCCATTATGTTTAGCCGTTATTCCTTGGGGGATTTTATGTGGCTCGTTGGCAATACAAAATGGCTTTACCCCTTTTGAAACTCAAGCCATGTCGCTACTGGTATTTGCAGGCTCGGCGCAGCTGGTTGCAATTGAGCTCATTGCTGGTAATACCCCTCTATTAACCATTTTATTTACCACGTTTATTATTAGCTCTCGCCATTTTTTATATGGCTTGGCGGTTCGTCACAAAGTGATTGAGCAACCCATGCGTTGGCGCCTTCCAGTAAGCTTTGTATTAACCGATGAACTATTTGCTTTTTCGCATCACCCTCGCGCCTACCAGACTCAAACGCGCCTAATTTACGCGCTCAGCGCAGGCTTTAGCTTTTACATTGCTTGGAATATTTGGACACTTATCGGTATTGTAGCCGGCACTATGCTCCCTGATCTAACCAATTTAGGACTCGACTTTGCGATTGCTGCAACCTTTATTGCTTTGGTTATCCCAGGAGTTAAAAATTTAGCCACTCTTGTCACGGTCATTGTTGCAGGGATCTGTGCCACTTTATTAAAAAGCACAGGCTTTGAGCTGTGGTTGGTATGCTCAGCACTATTAGCAATGAGTGCAGGTTACACTGTAACTAGAATAGTAAAAAATAAGGACGCTAAATCATGATGACGACTATTTTACTTATGGCATGTATTACCTTTTTTACCCGTTATTTATTCTTACACCGCGCGCTACCATTTAAAGTAGGGCCTAAAATGCAGCAGTTTTTGAGCTTCAGTGCACCTGCGGTTCTAACAGCGATTTGGGTGCCGATTGTATTTATAAATGATGGTGGCATTAATCTAAATTGGCAAAACCCTTATTTAAGCGCAGCGATTGTAGCCATTATAGTTGCTTACAAAACACATAATATTTACCTAACCACACTTGCTGGTATGGGGTTATTTTTGATTTTAAATTAACAGTAACGCCATAGCAGTGTTCACTATTTCGACTTTGTTAATCACCAAGCAAAGGTTAGACTATGCCAAATAAACAAATAATAGCTTAATAATATGCACCCATTTCATCAACTAAGTGCTACTAGCCTGCAAGGCCAACCTATCGATTTTAAAGAGTTTGTAGGTAAAGTTGTGTTAATAGTAAATACCGCAAGTGAGTGTGGATTCACCTATCAATACGAGTCATTGCAAGCATTACACGAAAAATATGCCAGCCAAGGTTTAGTCATTATAGGTTTCCCGTGTAACCAATTTGGCCAGCAAGAACCCGGAGACGCGAATCAAATAGCGCAAGGTTGTTTAATCAATTACGGAGTTAGTTTTTTAATCGCAGAAAAAGTGAACGTTAATGGTCAGCATACACATTCGGCTTTTCGCTATTTAAAATCTGTATTGCCGGGGTTTTTGACACGAAAAATTAAGTGGAACTTCACAAAGTTTTTGATTAATGCAGATGGCTCACCCATTAAGCGCTACGCGCCCTTTACTAAACCTGAAAAACTAGAAAAAGTAATTGAAAAAGCATTGCTCGCAGCTAAAGTTTGAGGCTTAAAAATTATAAAGAGGCATAAAGCCTCTTTATTACCAACCCACAGAGCTTTAAATACTACCTAAGTAGCAGTTAAAAGCTAATATGTCGGCACTGATTTGTACTAGCGACAACCTAATCAATATAATCGTTTAAGTCATCTTCACCTAGGTTTTTACGCAAGCGTTTTTGCTCAAGGTAATCCTCTAACTTTCTTTTCACCTTCTGCTTTTTCTTGTCGTGTTGATTACGCCCGACCATTTCGTATTCGTCTTCAACAAAATCATCATCTAGCGCATCGTAACTAAATGTCTTACCCACAACCCACTCCATAAAGTGTTTGAGACCAATTACGGATTCTTGTATCGCGATAATTGGTGAAATTAAAATGTTCAACGCAAATTCATTGTATAAATTTACGTCAAAATAAAGCCACATCGCTATCCTAAATAGTCTCTGTGTCAGTATTGTGAATAAATAGCGCTAAATTTGAATTGTGGAAAGTGAGAGTTTTTTATCGTATCGATAAATTTTATTTATTAGCATTTAATTGTTGGTTATTTTGACCATATTTTAGTATTTTCAATGAGTACACTTTCGACTTTAAAGCATTCAAAAAATCTCAAGCCACTGTTTTAAAACATTAAAAATAATTGGCATCAAACTTGTTATAAGTTAATTATCATCAGCAAAAAGCAGAGAATAAACATGAAAAAATTATTATTAGTTAGCGCGATAATGTGCGCTCCAGTAGCAATGGCTCACAATACTAGCGACTCTTCAATTTCATTTAGTAACGATGAATGTAACGTTGAATTTAAGAACGATGTGCGCATCAAACCTAATGAATTAGAAATTTTTAAAGCCAATAATCAGCACATGCTATTTACCGCTGAAGGTGAGCTGTCTATCAATGGTGAGCAAGTAGCATTAAATAGTGCACAGCGCCAAGCAATGACCGACTACACAGAAAATTTACGCGTGCAATTACCTGAAGTGGCCAATATTGCCCTTGAAGGGGTTAAAATTGCAGGTGTAGCATTAGAAGAAGTTGCAAATGCGTTTAATATTAACGGCCTCGATAATATTTCAGCCTTAATGGACGATATTCATCAAGAGGTTGAAAGCACCTTTTATCAGCAAGGTACTTTTGTAATGGGTCAACAAAGCTTTACTCAATTTGGTGAAAACTTTGAACAGCAGTTTGAAAAGCAAATAGAAACAGCAGTTGAATCAGCAGTAATGGAATCAATGGGCAGCATTTTAGTGGCATTGGGCTCTGAGTTAATGAGTTCAGGCGGTGACATGCAAGCATTTGAAGAGCGCATGGAAAATATGGGCGCACAAATAGAAGAAAAAGTAGAGCTGCATGCCAAAACACTTGAAAAGCGTGCAAATTCATTATGTGATGACTTTGTTGAAATAGCGCAACAAGAAACGCAACTAACCGCTCAAGTTCCTGCACTTAAGGGCTATGAGTTATTTACTATTAAACAGCATTAATAGAGTAATACCCCACATTAATCTCCCTTTGCGGCATTTGCTTTTAAGCTATGCCGCATTTTGCGTTTTATACCCTATTTAAAACCATTTAACTCAAATAATAGACTGTTGAGCGGATCTACTCTTGCTGTGCAGCATTGTTTTGTGGCTTCATAGTAAAATACAAACCAAAGTATAATCTTCGCTTCGCTCTAGAATAGTTAAAATGCCACCCAAGCTGATGATTGTAAGCCCAAATTGCAAACATAATTAAAACCATCTTTTTAGATTTATATTCATGAGATGGTACGTTCCCCAGTTAGAAGCGTTTTAAAACGCAACTAACTCCAAAGTGCCTAGTAACCTAGGCACTTTTTTTATAATTTAAAAACCTCGCAACACTATTTTTATCGTTTATTTACTGCTCTTATCTGATAAATAATTAACCACCTATAAATAACATGTTAAATCTTTGAACAAAGCAAAGTTAAGCCCAACCAATACAAAATAATTTAATCTGAATAAATATTCAAAAAAATCTTTTTATAAACAGTTTAAACTCAAAAAAACCGAAAAGACCCCATATAAAAGAGACGTAGCAATGAGCCCAGATGAATAATTATACAAAAAATAATAAACCAGTAGTTGAACGACAAATTAATAAAACGGTTTCGGATTAAAAAAACTAATACTTCACCAGTAATTTTTATCGCTTTATTTTTAACCACCCTGCGTGCAAAATGCACATGTTTTCAACAGACACAACCATGGAGCGAATAAAATGAACCCAATTAATACACTTAACCAAACAGCCACAACTCACGTTGCCGTTAAGCCAACTAATCGCAAAGCAAAAATGCTAGCTAAACTTAACCGTTACGGAAAAAAATTAGCACTTGGCGGTGCAATTCAATACAAATAATCACCCAACCATGATTTTGTATTGTTGCAGCAAACACCCAACCTCTAATGAAGACTCTTCTTTAGCTCCTCCTGTTTGCTGCCAGCCACCTCATAGCTAAAAATCACCTTAAATCTTCATTATTTATAAAAAAAACCGCATTTACGCTCACTTTTTAAGCAAACGATCTTTTTGCTATTTACACAGACTACTCTCCTAAGTATTATCCTGCATCACGACGTGGAGAGATGGCAGAGTGGTCGAATGCACCGGTCTTGAAAACCGGCAGGGGTTTATAGCCCCTCTAGGGTTCAAATCCCTATCTCTCCACCACTTATTTTTATTAATTGGTTTTATCCCGATTAATAACACGCAGAATAATGCGTCGGAGAGGTGTCCGAGTGGCCGAAGGAGCTCCCCTGCTAAGGGAGTATAGAGTTTGTAGCTCTATCGAGGGTTCGAATCCCTCCCTCTCCACCATTACTGAATATAAGCCACTTAATTGTGGTTTTTTTGTGCCCAAAGATAAGCTTTGCTGCTAATTGGGAGGGTGAGAACCCTCGACAGGGTTCGATAAAGTGTCGGGAACAGTTTAGGCCGCTGCAAGCATCGCGTAGCGATTGATTACATGGATGTAAGCAAGTCTATCCCTCCCTCTCCACCATTACTGATTACAAACCACTTAATTGTGGTTTTTTTGTGCCTAAATTTTAACTCCGTTAAGAAATAGGGAGGGTGAGCACTCTCGACAGGGTTCGATAAAATGCCTGGAACATTTTAGGCCGCTGCAAGCGTCGCGCAGCGATTAATTACAGGGATGTAAGTAAGTCTATCCCTCCCTCTCCACCATTACTGGTTGCAAGCCACTTAATTGTGGTTTTTTTATGCCTAAAATTTAATAGCCTCTATTAATTTGCACTTTGTATAAGGCCGTCGGGAGCGCATGCTAATAAATTAAACAAATTGTATGGTGTCACAACTTAGTGCATTATAAATGGTACTTTAAACCAGCTTAGGTTTAACCATGGCAAAGCTAATATTACTACTATGTTGTTTGGGTGCCTGTGCTGCTAGCATGGCAAATGAAGTGACGGTTTATAAATGCACCATTAAAGGAGTGCCTACTTTTAGTCAAACTCCTTGCGCTGAAGACGCTCAAGTGATCACGCTTAGAAACGTCAACATCATGCAAACAAATACGCCACAATCTGAGAACACACCAGTTGCCGATACTTCTGTTGACGATTATCTAGCGGTGCAACAAATAGAGCGTGATATTGTGCAGCTTGAGCTTAAGATTAAACAATACCGGCAGGAATACGCGCAAAAGAAACAGCAAGTCGGTTACATGACCCAAGATAAAGCAAATCGTTTAGGCGCTAATTCGATTGCAGATGCAATTGCTACAGAAACTGCGGTACTTAAACAAAGATTTGAACCGCAAATAAAACAAGCACAACAACAAATAGCGGCACTCACTCAAAAAAAACAACAGCTTAATCAGCAGCCTTAATTACCTTTTTCACCGTAGCAATAAACGCTTGTATCTCTGACACTGTATTGTATATGTGCGGTGAAATACGAATACCGAGTTTGCGCACATCCACACTTATGTTTGCTGCCTCCAATGCCGCTAATACGGTTTGTTGATGCTCTGCAAAATCTAAAATAGCGGTACCACTGCACTGATCTTTATCGTTTGGCGATACTAAAAAAGCCGTCAGCTGCTGCTGAAGTAACGTTAACAACGCTAAATTATGCGCTCTCACTTTATCCACACCAAACTGGGCAATATATGCAATGCTATCAGCGGCAATAACATAAGGGAGTATAGAAGGCGTACCGCCCCAAAACCTAAGTGTTTTAACGTTATATTGAAAATGCGTAATATCAAACTCGAATGGATTTTGATGTGAAAACCAACCAACATCTTTTGGTTCACATTGCGTTATTTGCTTTGGATTTACCCATAAATAGGCCGCACCTGGCCCCCCGCATAACCACTTCACACTTGAGCCAATCATAAAATCGGCATTTAACGCCGTTAGATCGACAGGGATAACCCCTGCCGATTGCGCCACATCAATTATTGAGAGTGTATTCGTGACTTTACTAAGCGCCACAATATCGTTTAAAGGAGCTTGTACACCCGTATTAGAATAAACATGACTAACAAACACACCATCAATCTCTGGGGTTAAATATCGCTGCCATACCTGCCTATCACTTAGATCTTCATGCTCGGGGATGAAACGTATTGTTGCACATGCAGGGAGTGCTTTTTGCATTACAAACCCCATACTTGGAAAGTCGGCCTGCGCCATTAATACCGTGCACTGTGGTTTATTAAATACGGGGTGCGACATAAGCAATTTAGTTAAACCACTAGATAAGTTAACCTGAGGACAAAACTGCTCACTTGGCGCATTAAATAGCCGCCCTAATGCACCCGTAAAATTTTCTATAGCTGGTAGCCATTGCTGCCATGGCTCTTTGGCACTTTCCTGCCAAGGAGTAAAAAACTGCTCAGTAGCATTTTCTAAAGTACTTTTTAGAGGACGACCAACAGAGTGGCTTAATAAATAGCAGCCCCTTGGCATACAAAAATCATTTTTAGCCATATTAGTTAATCCACTGTTTTAGCGTATTTAAGTCATCAAAACGCGTATTAATATCGTCTCGCTTAGCTGCTGCACGTCTATCCCTTAATTTAGCTAAGGAATCTAGCAGTACCGGTAAAGGTGGTCCACTGGCAGTTACTTTGCTTATATGCTGTTGTTGCATTTGCTGTGACGGTTGGGCAATAAACTTTTCAACCAACTGATTATGATGACCGATAGCGGTGTCACCATGTAATTTACACACTTGTATAAATAGTTTGCCGTGCTTTTGAAACCATTCTGTGTGTTTATATTGCTCGGCTTTTAAGAAGTCATCCATAAAGCTTTGCATACGCATGGCTTCTCGCAATATTTGTTGGTCCTCTGGCATCATATATAAAAATTTATCCACCAGCATTTGTGAGTAACTCGGCTCATTGGCATTGCAAAGCCCTAACAGCATATCAATAACATTAATGCCGGCAAAATCTCCCGCATTTGCACCACGGTAAACCTCTTTACCTACCCGGTAAGGCTTGTAGTATGGGCGTACACAATTAAAAAAACGCTCGGTATCAAGTTGAGTATACAAGGCATTATTCGACGCTATTACATCAATAAGTGCCGTTTTAACCACCTCAAGTAGTTCAGCCGTGACTGGGTGTGAAATACCTAATGGCAGTATTTTTAGTAAAGCATCACTCGCGCGCTTATACGCTAAAATACCTTGGGTGTTGTAATCTAAAAACAGAGCTTCATCATCAAGATTTGTAAACCGTTTATAGGTGCCATTAATGGCTTTATTATGAGTGGTTAAATGTGCGGTGGCAAAACGAGGAGTTACTCCAATAGAAGCACCAATATGCATAGCAAGCGCCGATGCTTCTATCAGCGGTGAGCTATTCTCTCTGCTTGGCTCTGTAATTTCATGTCTACGACAAGCCGCCATAAACAAACCGACATTACCAAGTAAATCAAATGCGCTATCAAATCCTTCGTCGGTATTACCTTCGGCTAATAAATCGCTGATCAACGCATTACCTTGCTCTTTCAAGGTCTGCTTTAAGTTATCCCCAACCCCTTCAACATTTGCTTTATCATCTTGTTGCCAATACAACTCTTCTAACTGAGAGTTTAGGGCAACAAACTCAGACCTAATCCAATTATCAAATTTAGCAGTGTAAGAACTCATGACTACATCCTGTTATTATTATTTTTTAATGCTAGCAAAGATCTCAGAGGTTAAAACGCTAAAAAAAATAGTAAAAGCAGTTATTGTTAGCAATAATCACTATTACCAGGTAAATAATTAATAAGATTCTATAGCCATGTTAGATAATAAAGATCAGCAGCTACTCGTTGCCTTGCAATCGCAAGCCCGAATGTCGGTATCAGAATTAGCCAATACCATTAATCTCTCGGATACTCCTACTCTAAGGCGCATTAAAAAACTTGAGCAAGAACAGGTTATTATTGGTTATCACGCAGCTATTAACCCTAAGTCACTCAACCTGAATGTACTGGTTTATGCTTTTGTGCGACTGTGCCAAAATTCAGTGAGTGCTGCACAACAGTTTGAACAACATGTAGAAAAGCTACCGCATGTACTTGAGTGTTCTGTGATCTCAGGCAGCCACGACTATTTATTAAAAATTATCTCTCAGGATTTAGAAAGTTATGAGCAGTTTGTAAAGCACCAACTGGGAAGCTTAAGCTGTATCGCCAACATAGAATCAACCGTTGTATTAAAGCAGTCATTTAGTAAAAAACAGCTACCACTTTAAAATATACGCCTAGGTTAGGACCGTTTATTTTCGAAGTTAATTAGGTAATAATTAGCTTTAGTATAAGCTTTTTGATTACACCTTTTTATAAACTAATCTTAGCAGCTCAAGTCTAAATAAAGATGACTCAGTATTTCTTTTGCCATCAAAATCAAACCTAAAAACAACGCTAATTTGAAAGTATTATATTTAATCAACATCTTGCAAAACCTCTATAACTCGATAAGCTCTCAGAATGTCTTTGCGTATATTGCTATGTTAAATGAACACATACCCACATATAAAATTTATCAATAACTTAATAATAATCACGCGCTATAAATTAAGCACCTCTTTTTTCGTATGTACTTATGCTCGCAGTACCAAGATAAGGCTATTATTATGAGCCACTTTTCTCACCAATGGTTTAATAGCATCAACCAGATTGACGGAACACAATGGCATCATTTTTTTGGCGATGATCCTTTTACTCAACATGCTTTTTTATATGCACTTGAGCAAAGCCAATGTGTAAGTGCTAAAACAGGTTGGCAGCCTCATCACTTAGCCATTTATGAAGGCGATAAACTAGTTGCGCTTGCCCCTGGCTACTTAAAAGCGCACTCCTACGGTGAATATGTATTTGACTGGGCATGGGCTGAAGCTTATGAAAAAAATGGCTTAGATTATTACCCTAAATGGCTATGTGGTATTCCCTTTAGCCCGATTGAGGGGCAAAGAATACGTATTATGCATAGCAATCCAAAGCTAGTGTATAAGTACATAACAGAGCAACTTAATAGCCACTGCGTAGAACAGGCATGGTCAGGCTGGCATGTAAACTTTTGCGACAAAGCACAAGCCACCCATCTTTATGATACCGGTGCTATGCGAAGAATCGGCGTGCAGTTTCAATGGTTTAATAATAACTTTAAAGATTTTGACGACTTTTTAAAAACCTTTAATGCCCGAAAGCGTAAAGCCGTTAAAAAAGAGCGCGCTAAAATCACAGAGCAAAATATCAGTATTGAATGGCTCAAAGGCGAGAAAATCACTACCGCTACAATGCAGCTTTTTTGTGAGTTTTATCAACGCACTTATTTAAAACGTTCGGGCCATTTAGGCTACTTAAACAGTGATTTTTTTAGCTTGTTGCACGCTTTAATGGCTGACAAATTGCTCATTATGCTAGCCAAAAGAGACCAGCAAGTAATTGCCGCCACCTTAAGCTTAATTGGTGATAATACCCTTTACGGCCGCTATTGGGGTGCTAGTGAAGAGATAGATTCGCTTCACTTTGAGCTGTGTTATTACCAAGGGATTGATTATGCTATTAAGCATAACATTCAGTGCTTTAATGCTGGGGCACAAGGAGAGCATAAAATCGCTCGTGGTTTTCAACCGATAATCACTTACTCTGCCCATCACATTGTTCACCCCGATTTTAATAATGCCATTGCAGATTACTTAGAACGCGAATGCCAACATATCGAAATTTACAAACAACAATGTAGCACTTTATTGCCGTTTAAAAATGAGTAACTGATTATTTGCAGGCATCGCAGTATCGCTGAGTAACTTAAGCCCATATTGCACTGCAAGCTGCTCAACCGCTTCGAAATCACGAATACCACTAAGCGGATCGCGACTTTGCAATAAACTATTAAATTCATCATTACTGGGGCTGGTAAACTCCCCTTTATATTTGAAAGGGCCATATACACACACCACTCCTTGCTGGTTTAAGTGCTGATTTACTCCAGCAAAAAAACGCGTAATTAACTCCCAGCTCACTATGTGAAAAGTATTAGCAGTATATACCGCATCCACTTTATTTACTGGCCAAGAATAGTTTAGATCAAGTAATAAAGGCGGATGCAAGTTTGCCAGTTGCACCTCATCATGCCATAACTTTATTCCTTGATGATTAACCTCTCGATCACTGGTATACCATTGTAAATGTGGCAATTTTTTGGCAAAGAAAACACTATGCTGACCCGTCCCCGAGCCTATCTCAAGTACTGATGCTGCATTTTGCAATGCAGGCTGCAAAGCCTTAAGTATATGATTTTTATTATTTTCGCAGGCTTGTGAAAACGGTTTGGTCATACTAATGCACCTAAATTGCAAATGAATGCACAATAGTAAAACAAATTTCAGCTATTCTGTCGTGAGTAAATTGACCAAAATAATAAAATAACATCAATTTCAATACGTTAAATTATCTTTACCGAGCTGGTACGCTATATGCTTTTATTAAATTACTCACTTAATGAGTACTAAACTACAAAAGGATAACATTATGTATATTTCACCTTATACCGCAGTAGATGCTGCAATGGCAATTACAGACAAAAGCCTAGATAAAACGAGTTATGAAACAGATTGTAGAGCAACGGTTATCGACTTACTTTCTCATGTAAAAAATACTCAAAAGGCACAAAACAAACATGAAACAGACCAAATATTTATTCTTGGCTACAATTAAAATTCTGTTTAGCCTTGTAACCGGCTGTTTATATAAATACATTATTTAAGTCGACTTAAAATCAGTTTAAGTCGACTTTTTAGTTTTAATCCCACTTGTTAACTTGCCTTGACGCCCTCTACTTTTTAGCTATACCGTTGTAAATAGTAATAACAGCACCATATCTTTTTATATAGCGTAGTTAAATGTCATATATTCTCTTTTATAGGAGTACTAATGAGTAACTTTAGAACAGAATCAGATAGCATGGGCACACTCAACGTGCCCGCTGACGCACTTTATAAAGCACAGACCCAACGCGCCATCAATAACTTTACGATCAGCAGCCTCACAATGCCGCAGCAATTTATTATTGCCTTAGCGTATATCAAGCAAGCTGCTGCAATAGCCAATTTCAAACTAGGTCATTTAGATAAAACGAAAGCAAATGCGATCGACCGTGCCTGCCAAGAAATTATTGATGGTAAGCATTATGAGCATTTCCCCGTTGATATTTTTCAAACTGGCTCAGGTACTAGCTCAAATATGAATGCTAATGAGGTCATTGCGAGCTTAGCCTCAAAACATGCTAACCAAGCTATTCACCCAAATGACGATGTGAATATGGGGCAAAGCTCTAATGACGTTATTCCCACTGCGATTGCTTTGAGTAGTGCGATCAGCGTTGATAAAAAATTACTGCCAGCACTAGCAAATTTAGCAGACGCCTTAGAGCAAAAAAAAGCAGACATCGGTCACATAGTTAAAACTGGGCGCACTCATTTAATGGATGCAATGCCAATAACTTTTGAGCAAACACTCAGCGCATGGCAATCGCAGGTTAAGCATGCAGCTAGCAGTATTGAGCATGCACTAATACGTGTCTGTGAGCTAGCGCAAGGTGGCACAGCAGTAGGTACAGGTATTAATGCCGACCCACAATTTGCCGCTCTATTTGCCACACAGCTAACTGAAAAGGTAGGGATTCAATTTACCCCTAGCGATAACTTTTTTTATAATATTGGATCGCAAGATGCGATTGTCGCTTTATCAGGACAGCTAAAAGTCTATGCAGTTGCACAAATGAAAATAGCCAACGATTTACGTTGGATGAACTCAGGCCCACTTGCGGGACTTTCAGAAATTGAACTTGAAGCATTACAGCCTGGCTCATCAATTATGCCTGGTAAAGTGAATCCGGTGATCCCAGAAGCCGCTGCAATGGTTAGCGCCCAAGTCATTGGTAACGACGCAACTATTACGGTTGCAGGCCAAGCTGGCAACTTTGAGCTTAACGTAATGCTGCCGGTAACCGCTTACAATATTTTGCAAAGTACCGAGATACTCGCTAATAGCGCGCAAGCGTTGGCAGATAAAGCCATTGCTAGCTTTAAAGTTAATCAAACTCAGATTGATAAAGCATTAACTAAAAACCCGATTTTAGTGACTGCGCTAAACCCTGTTATTGGCTACGAAAAAGCAGCAAAAATTGCTAAGCAAGCTTATCAGCAAGCACAGCCAATTATTGATATCGCTGAGCAAGAAACCGACCTATCTCGATCAGAATTAGAGGCATTACTCAATCCAGCTAAATTAACGCAAGGCGGGTTAACTTAAAAACTCTCCTTATCACCTCTTTAATATGTTGATAGTAGAGTTTTTATTGCTGTAATGAATGCACAGTGTATGATAGTGATGAATAATTCATCACTATCAGGAACGATTATGCGTACTCCATTACTCGCTCTACTGCTACCGCTTTGCTTAACGGCGTGCTTAGAAACAACCTCAAATAAAACTGAGCAAACTAAAACCAATGCGGTAGAAAATACGTCTACGCCGATACCGCAACAAAAATTACCACAAGCGAATAAGCAAAATAAAATAGCACAGCCATTACCAGCTGATGCAGCAAAAGAAGTGTCGCTTGATGATATTAAAACAGCAAAAGATAAGCTAAACAGCCTCATAGCAGATAAGCAATGTTCAACGAGTTCACAGTGTAAAGTGAATGCTGTTGGTAGCCGTGCCTGTGGTGGACCGAGCGATTATATTGTGTACTCGACACAAAGCGCCCTCCAAAAACAGGTTTCAGCCCTAAGCGATACAATTACTCAATTGGAAAGTACTTATAATGCGCAAAAAGGCATGATGAGTATTTGCCAACATTTAACTGCGCCTAGTACCCAGTGCGTTGAAAATAAATGTGTTAAACTTGAAGGCTCTGCGGTAAGTGTATTTTAAGGATTAGATTATGAGTTGTTTGTCATCCGTAATTAAACTATCAACTGCCAGTGTTGTCATGACTATGCTGCTTAGCGGTTGCAGTAGCGCACTAACACCAAGCACAGCTCAAAACGCGAGTGAATCTGTTTTAAATACTCAGCTTAATGAGCTTACAAGTAATAAAAGCTGCACAGCCAGTTATCAGTGTAAGGTGTTAGGTGTTGGCTCGCGTGTCTGTGGGGGGCCGAGTAAGTATGTTGTGTATTCAACATTAAATAATTCTCAAAAGCATGCCGAGCAATTAGCACAAAAAATCACTCAGCAAGAACAAAAAAATAACACTGCGCTTGAGTTCGATGACTGTTCACCAGTGCTAGAAGTTCACTCTTTATGTATTGATAACCAATGTAAAACCGTTAATTACCAGTAGCAGTTCGTTTCGGTGTTAATTTAATAGTGGTATTAACACCGAAATAACCACTACCATGAAAATACATACACCAGCCTTACAAATGTATTCCAAAGGCATGTTCTTTTGTACCCAATAAGCATATATAAAACGCACAAAGTAGCTTGCCGCTGTGCCAAATAACGCAAACATAAGTAAGTAGGCAATCAATATAATATTCACAGCTGCACTTCTTTAGAAATAATAACCTCAGTGTAAGTATTTTATATAAAGAAGGCAAAAGGGTTACTTAGTCTTTTTTGTATGCTCAATGAGTAGATCTGCTACCTGTTGCTTTACCGCTCTTTTATCATCTACTGCAACTTCAAACCGACTAGCCAATTGCGCTATTTCATCATCATTTAAATTAAACGATAAACGCTGCCGTGTTTTTTTAGACTTTACATCAAGGCCTAAAATTTTGCGGATCATATCTGAGGGAGTAAGTTCTTGGTCGATAGCTTGTTTTTTTATCGACTTTTGTACCTCACTACTCAAATCAAAGGCCATTTGCGTGGCGCGCACAGCTTGCTCTTGGCGCAACCACTTGTCTTTAGCATCACTCACTGGGCATCTCCAGGAAACAAGTCAACAATATCGCTAATTGGGCGAGTTAATGTCAGTGATACTTCTGTTTCACCTCCCTCCCAAATTTCGATATTAACGCTATGCCCTTCATCGGGTGACGCTAAACAAATCATTTCACAGGGTTCACCACCGTCTTGCTCATAGCGAGGTAGCGCTTGGCCACGAAAATCTTTATTATGAAAATAACATACATAAGGTGATTCGCTTTGTTGATAACTTCCAGCTAAAAACTGCATAAAGCGCTCAGGCGTATTTTTAACTGTAATATGCGTTAACGATTCTTCATCAAAAATACGTGAAAACTCATCCAAACCAAATACTTCATCAACATCATCACGCTGAATCTTTATTGAGAAATTAGCCCACTGCTCACCATCGTTTTGTTCTATTTGTAAAAACACCACTTGGCCTGTGTTAGTTTCAAGTACGAATTCAGTATCACTACTATGTTGGTACTGATACGTTTGCACATCAATAACGCGAAGTGTTTGGCCTTTGAGCCATGCAGGATAAGCAAACGAGTCAATCACTGTAAACATGTCACCTTTTTTAAGGTCACTCGCGTGATTAAGCTGACGTTCTGGCTTTTTTTTAGATTTGAAAAAATTAAACATATAAGGTGCCTCTGTAAGCAAAAAAGGTAACGGAGCAAAACTCGGTTACCTTTTTAATATGGTTCTAAATGTTAGCTATTTTGCTTCGCTTTAATGCGCGCTAGAATATCAGCACTTTTTGGATTGGTATCACCAATACCCGCTTCAGCCATTTTAGCTTTTAAATCATCGCCATTAACATCTGCTTCTAGAGACTTTGCAGCACCTAATTGATCAGTACGGTCTTGTTGACGTTGCTTAATACGCTCAAGCGATTGACGCGCTGATGTCATCGACGAGCTATTAGTATTAAGCGTGCTATTTACAGCCATTGTCGCTTGTTGAACGCTTTCTGTGGTTTTAACCATAGTAAGCTGACGCTGGTTTTCTTTAATTGATTTTTCAGCATCTTTAACTTGCTGCTTCAACGTCACTATGTGATTAGTAAAGCCCGCTAACACTTGCTCGTGTTCGGCTTTCTCAGCTTCAAAGTCACCAATTTTTTCTGCAATTTCTAATGCTAATGCTTCATTCCCTTTTTCAAGGGCTTGACCTGCATACGCTTCGTGCTCAGCAATTGATGCATCTACTGCGCTAATTTTACGTTTGGTTTGCATCTCTTTAGCCATTACTTCTGTCAGGCTTTTTTTAGCACGATTCAGTGCATTTTGTGCATCGGCAATTTCTTGTTCAAAAATACGAATACCATTCGCATCAACAATTGCTTCGCCCGCTTCACGCGCGCCACCACGTACCGCTGTAAATAATTTTTTTAAAATACTCATAATCTTAACTCCAAAAACTTGTTTATATCCTATTAGGTAAAGTGAGAGCCATATACTATTTGCTATCAGTACTTACCTAGGCGGGTATCCTAATCGTTTAAATACAATGTCACGGCTTCTAGTGCATCAATGGCGTTATCAGCTAATGTCACTAGTTCGTGGGTAACGTCATCTAATGATGAATTTACCGAAAGTGCACCAAAAATCGCGTATTTATTATCAATTTTAGCAAATGCACTTAGCGGAATTGGCACGTTTAAACGCAGTAGTGTTTCGTTTAACTCGTCGCGTAACTCGCTTTTTACTTCGTCTTCACCAAACAAATAGCTAATACATAATAATTGCTCTTGTGTTTGGGTAACAAAAATTGGAAGCTCATCGTTTCCATCAACAATGACTTGTAAAACATCTTGCTCACCTGGATTGGCAATCAAGAAAGACTCAAAGTTAGCACCCTCAGTTTCAAAAGACGCTAATTTTATTGAAAGTTCATTTAATTCCATGTCTCTGCCTTTTTGTCGTTTGACATATTATGTCTGAGTTAAGATTCGCATGGTCGACATATTATGTCAACCATGTTTTATTAATTTTTATACAATTCACTTTCTATTTGCCAAGCAGCCCGGTAATAATCATATAAACGACCAGAACCTAACCTATTGACTTCAATATCGTTAACTTGTTCAAAATAGTTATTAGGAAATGCAAAACTGGCTAATAAATATTTTTTACTAATCCACCGAGATGGCACTGGCATATCCGTTATATTGCTAATACGTGCACTTGGTGATTGCCCCATTTTAGTAGCAATAGTCCACCCCCACTGACCAAACGAAGGGATGTTTTGCTGATATTGCTCTACATAATCAAAACCTGCGGCTTTAACGGTTTTAGCAATACTTAAAAATGCCTTTTTTGCATGATAAGGCGAGGTTGACTGTACCGCCATAGCACCATCAGGTGCCAATAATTGACGCACATGGTTATAAAAATAGTCGCTATACATCTTATTCAGATCGGGATGATTAGGATCAGGTAAGTCAATTAATATAGTATCGAAATGCTTAGCCTGATCCAGCAGCCTTTCAACTTCTAAAAATGCATCACCCACAATAATATTTGCTCGGGGGTCATGCATCGATTCATTATTGAGTGCCACTAATCGCTGTTTAATATCATCAGGCGGTGTGTATTTGTTATCTTTATGACCAAATAAATTGAGTAGCTGTCCATCTAAATCAATTAAAGTCACTTCCTCAACCGGCCACTTTAATACATCACGCATGGCCAATCCGTCACCGCCACCAATAATCAAAACACGGTCATGACGATTAGATGCGAGCATTGCAGGATAAACAAGCATTGAGTGATATATTTGCTCATCAATACTTGAGAACTGCAAACGACCATTTAAGTATAGATCGGTGATTGGCTGTGGCTGATTTTTACTTAAGCGTTCGGTTAACACCACATGCTGGTATTTCGTTGCTTGGGAATAAATAACTTTATCTTTGTATAGTACATTACTTAGATTATCCATCCAGCTACTACCAAACTGCAAAATAAAAGCGAATAACACCAGCAGTAATATATGGCAAACCAATAGCAACTTAGCAAAGCGTACATAGCTATGGTAACGCCATAAAAAGGCAAGGCCGGCAATAATGTTAAATAGCGCTGTCCAAGCAGCGGCTTGCATTATTGGCATCGCGAGCATAATACTCACCCAAATTGCCGCGCCAATACCGGCGCCAATATAGTCAGCCCCATATATAGTGCCGGCGTTATTTTCTAAAAAACGTCCATAAACATGCTGGCGAATACGCGCAATAAGCGGTATTTCCATACCAATAAATAGCCCTAATATTAAGCCAAATACATAAGGTAAAAAGCGAGACCACTCTTGCAGCTTTTGAAACACGTAACCATTAAGAATAACGTCAGGTGGAATATTAAAAATACTTGAGAATAGATGAGGGAGTGAATAACTAACAGCAATGATACTGGCAATGGCTAATATACACCCCATACCTATGAGCGCAATAATGCTTTCTAGCCAGGCAAATGCGGTAAAGGCATCTTTAAACCAACGCGCTAAAAATGCACCCATCCCCATAGCTACAATCATAGTGCCTATCATGGCGTAAATTGCACTCTCAACTGAGCCTAGTACTCGGCCAGCGTAATGAGAAAGTAAGTATTCATAAATAAGGCCGCATCCTGCGAGTACGGCCATAACAGTGATCAGTAAAATATCATGCCCAAGTAAATTAAATTTACTTGGGGAAGCTTGAGTTGATGACACGTGATTATGCACCCAGTAGTGTGGCCATAGTGATCCCGACAGCAAATGACACTGCTGCAGAAATAGCGGCAACACCCACATTCTTTTGACGATTCACTTCATCTGAAATATTACACCCAGCAAGAATGATTTTAATCGTCAGTAAGTGCAGTAAAATGAAAGCAACCAAACTAACAACGGCACTTAGCGCCCAGTAAAGTAAACTCGCGTTAATATTATCGGCAGCATAGGGAGCAATACCTGTTGCAGCAGTAATGGCTAATGCACTACCAATTAAAAAGCCGGCATAGCGAACACCTACTGCTAAATTACCATCAACAATGGCTTGTTGTAGGCAATCACCGCTTTTATTGGTGCGTTTAAATAACTGCACTCGGTATTGGCTTACTAAAAGCAGTACCACACTACCAATCACAAAAGCGGCAATCACAATAGGAATGCCATGCCAGCCTTCGGTAGCAACCCACAATAGTGCAGAGCGAATAACCACCGCAACACTAACTACATGGCCAAAATCAATAATTGACGCAGTAACGTTACCTTTGACTATTTCGTTATGTAGGCTTACTTTACGCAATGCCACTTTATCTTGAAAAAAGTGACCCAGCTTTATAAGCAAAATTGCTAATGCACCATAGCCAAGCATTAACAGAGCTTCTTTTTGTAACGTAGCAGCAAAAGCACCACTACTTACACCCGTTAATACAATCGCAAGGGCAACTAAGCCAGCGGCAAAGCTTATTCCGAATGCAAAGTTATCTCGCTCGGTAATTTCATCATTAGCATGTAAATTAGACACCCAACCTTTAATATACTTTAGGCTCACAAACAGTAAGATGATAATTGCAAAGTCTACTGACAGTGCTTGCAAAGACCACATAGTTATTCCATTAAATTCATACATATTATTCTAACTCCAACGTTATTCTTTACTTACCACGACTTACGCCGCGCGAGGTTCTGCTACTGCTATTACGAACCGATCCTGAATTATTGCTATAACTACTCGCTCTTGAGTAACTGCTGCGACTTTTAGGCGGCGTATAACTGCTGCGACTCAAACCTGATGCACCTGTTTTTTTACTCGCATAAGGACTAGTGAACTGCTTGCCTTGGCGTTGGTAAGATTGTCGTGTACGTGTTTCTAATGCACTTTGGGTTTTTATTTGTTTAGGGCTTGAGTAACGAGTACGACCATAGTCATTGTAGTAACTATACTTACGGCGTTTACTCCAACTTCCGTATTCAACTCGGTCAAATACATCACCCAAAATACGGTACATGCCGTACCATTGCCAAAAGCTAATACCGCTACTATTCGTTTGCCAATTACCATAGTTAGGATTACCTACCATTTGGTTACCGACCCCTTGGCCTTCAGCTTTTTGGCTTATAGCACCAACTCGTGCCAAAGAACCATTCGACATATCCGCAAGCATATTAATAGGATCGGTTAAGGCATCAGAAAATAACGTTGGCTTGGCGGCTTCACGCAATAAATCAATATTGTATAAAGTGTCTTCGCAAGGAGGAATTAAGTAATTACCCTTAATATCATCAAGGCGTTGGGTTAAGCCACTATAAAGGGCTCCCTGGCGTGTGGCATCAAGGCTAACTACATCAACAACCTTACTGAGTTCAGGCTGCTGTTGTTTAAGGATACGACTGTATTCTTTAAGAATAATCGCATTACGTATACTACCATTATCAAGTGCTTTACCAAGCTGAGTAAGCTCGACATCGGCCTTTTTAATGGACTCTTGAATTGTTTGTTGTAGCTGTTCTTCTTTAGATTGACAACCAATCAGTGCTGTAAACAAACAAAACAGGCTGAGAAGTTTCCAAGCTTTTATATTCGACATTCATGTCACCTGATTTACTAAATTATCCTAGATAGTTTTACACAGGACAGTTATTAAACCAACAATGAAATTGCAACAAGATGATAATTTAGGGACTAGTTTAAAGATGCAAGGAGAATAACTAAGATCAGTAAAGACGGAGTGCTGATGGTAATACTTCAAAACTGAGGGCTGTACACTAACTTATATTTGGAGTGGGTGCGCTACTTCGTTGCGATGACGCAGTAGAATGCCTTAGGGTCGGCTCTGATCAATTCTCTTCCTTTAACCTAATACCTTCTTTTACTTTATTCCAAACGTAAAAAAGCCCGACTCATCCTCTGTCGTGTTCTTCGTGTTCTTTTATCCCTGGGTTTCGAATACTCAACCCATGCTACGGTGGTCAGGTTGACGCTGTGCAACTGATAGCTGACGGCTAATACTTTCACTTTTCTGCAGACGTAAAAAAGCCCGACTCTTTCGAATCGGGCTTTCTTGTATTTGGAGCCTGGTAATGTCCTACTTTCACATAACAAATGCTACACTATCATCGGCGCTGTTTCGTTTCACTACTGAGTTCGGCATGGGGTCAGGT
>NZ_JASDDF010000024.1:0-80982 GCF_030407535.1 Pseudoalteromonas sp. APC 3224
GCATAAAAGGTAGCCAGTTTAGCAACTGGCTGATATGCTATTTACGACAAAGTCGCTCGGTAATTAGACCGACATAACCCCTTGGTAATCACACTAGTACACCTTATTATGTTAACACCAAGCAACTTTATCGGTCACTTTTTAACAACCGTACAGGCTTTGATAAAAGAAAATTATTTCGATTGGAACTTGTTTCATTTAGCTGAACAGTTAGCAATCAATGAGAACATCGTTGTTAAGCGCGAAACCTTACGCGGTTGAGCGCATGATATCCATCATGTTAAACGGGCTAAACGCAGACGCAGCAATGTTCGAAAACGCAGGGAGCTGATGGAAACACCGGTATTAATGATGCAAATGGATGGCAGCCCTCATCGTTGGTTCGGTGATAACAAGCACTGTTTAATTATCATGATTGACGATGCCACCAGTGAAGTGCACGGCGAGTTTTTCCATCTGAAACTACCGATGCTTGCTTGAAGGAAATGCGAGAATGCATTGAAATGAAGGGCGTATTTAAAATCCTTTATGTTGACAGGGCGGATATATTCGGCGGCCCAAAGCGTTGTAACTTCTCTCAAATGCAACGCGCCTGTGAAGAGTTAGATATTGAAATTATCTTTGCTAATTCACTAACAAGGTAAGGGGCGTGTAGAACTAGCGTTTGATACGTTTCAAGACCGCCTTGTGCCGGAGTTAAGGTTAAATAATATCAATAATATTGCTGGGGCCAGTGCATACCTTAAATACGTCTTTATTCCTCAGTATTGGCAACCTACAATCCAAGTGAAATCGAAACAATAATCTGAGTTCACTCCATTGTCCAAGCACACCAACCTAGACGATATCTGCGTCATCAAAGATCAGCGTAAAATACGTAATGACCATACCTTCAGCTATGGCAACAAGTTTTACTTGATTGATTCACCGCTCAAGCACTCGATTGCTAATCAAAAAATAGAAATTAGATAAACGAACAAGAAAGAGTTTACTGCTCAATTCGCTGGACGGCAGCTTAAAATATCAGAGGTAAACGAACCAAGTAAACTTGCATCAGAAGACTTGGCTGTACAGAAAAAACTTGAAGTATTAGCGCTAATTGAAAAGCTGGGGAGCGTCAGTGCAGCCTCACGCCAAAGTGGCGTATCGCGAGATACTATTCACCGTCACCTAAGATTGGTTAAGCAAGGTGGGCCTGATACATTAAAACGGCAAGAGACTCCTAACCTGCGACATAAAAACTGTGTAGATCAGGCGATAGAAGATGCCGTTGTACAATTCTCAATTGAGTACCCTCACCTTGGCCAACAGAAAGTCGCAATGAAGCTAACAGAGGCACTTGGTGTTGATATTAGTGCGGGCGGTGTGCGCAGCATATGGCTCAGAAATAACTTGAACACCACCGCACTGAGAGTTGAAAGATCACAAGCGCTACAAGAAACCGCATAGACATAAACTATAGCCAGTTTTATCACTGGCTGATATGATATTTACGACAAAGTCGTTCGGTAATTAAACCGACATAATCCCTTGGTAATCACACTAGTACACCTTATTATGTTAACACCAAGCAACTTTATCGGTCACTTTTTAACAACCGTACAGGCTTTGATAAAAGAAAATTATTTCGATTGGAACTTGTTTCATTTAGCTGAACAGTTAGCAATCAATGAGAACATCGTTGTTAAGCGCGAAACCTTACGCGGTTGAGCGCATGATATCCATCATGTTAAACGGGCTAAACGCAGACGCAGCAATGTTCGAAAACGCAGGGAGCTGATGGAAACACCGGTATTAATGATGCAAATGGATGGCAGCCCTCATCGTTGGTTCGGTGATAACAAGCACTGTTTAATTATCATGATTGACGATGCCACCAGTGAAGTGCACGGCGAGTTTTTCCATCTGAAACTACCGATGCTTGCTTGAAGGAAATGCGAGAATGCATTGAAATGAAGGGCGTATTTAAAATCCTTTATGTTGACAGGGCGGATATATTCGGCGGCCCAAAGCGTTGTAACTTCTCTCAAATGCAACGCGCCTGTGAAGAGTTAGATATTGAAATTATCTTTGCTAATTCACTAACAAGGTAAGGGGCGTGTAGAACTAGCGTTTGATACGTTTCAAGACCGCCTTGTGCCGGAGTTAAGGTTAAATAATATCAATAATATTGCTGGGGCCAGTGCATACCTTAAATACGTCTTTATTCCTCAGTATTGGCAACCTACAATCCAAGTGAAATCGAAACAATAATCTGAGTTCACTCCATTGTCCAAGCACACCAACCTAGACGATATCTGCGTCATCAAAGATCAGCGTAAAATACGTAATGACCATACCTTCAGCTATGGCAACAAGTTTTACTTGATTGATTCACCGCTCAAGCACTCGATTGCTAATCAAAAAATAGAAATTAGATAAACGAACAAGAAAGAGTTTACTGCTCAATTCGCTGGACGGCAGCTTAAAATATCAGAGGTAAACGAACCAAGTAAACTTGCATCAGAAGACTTGGCTGTACAGAAAAAACTTGAAGTATTAGCGCTAATTGAAAAGCTGGGGAGCGTCAGTGCAGCCTCACGCCAAAGTGGCGTATCGCGAGATACTATTCACCGTCACCTAAGATTGGTTAAGCAAGGTGGGCCTGATACATTAAAACGGCAAGAGACTCCTAACCTGCGACATAAAAACTGTGTAGATCAGGCGATAGAAGATGCCGTTGTACAATTCTCAATTGAGTACCCTCACCTTGGCCAACAGAAAGTCGCAATGAAGCTAACAGAGGCACTTGGTGTTGATATTAGTGCGGGCGGTGTGCGCAGCATATGGCTCAGAAATAACTTGAACACCACCGCACTGAGAGTTGAAAGATCACAAGCGCTACAAGAAACCGCATAGACATAAACTATAGCCAGTTTTATCACTGGCTGATATGATATTTACGACAAAGTCGTTCGGTAATTAAACCGACATAATCCCTTGGTAATCACATAAAATCAAATAAAACTACCCATAAAGTAAGAGCCAGCATAACCAAAGGTGTAACACACTAACAAATACAACGACAAACGAAGGTAACTTGCAAAAGTAAGTTCTTTAACCTTACTCATAGCAATAATACCAGCCGCCGAACCAATGATCAGCATTGAACCACCCACACCGGTTGCATACGTAAACGACAACCAATGTTGTTGACTCATTACAATGTCGGCTTTTAGTAACGCAGCCGTTAGTGGCACGTTATCAACACCGGCCGATAAAATACCCATTAAGTAGTTTGCGTACTCTGGCGCCATCACTGTATACAGGTTTGTAAATTGGCTTAGCACGCCGACTTCTTTTAATGCGCCAACAAGTAATAACACACCTACGAAAAACAGTAAGGTGTCGTACTCTATGTCACGTATAAAGTCGATCATATCTTTATTGATGTCTTTTTTGCGCATTAAAAATTGCGCGACTAAAAACATAATAGACAGACCGAGTAAAAAGGTAAGTAACGGCGGCACACTATATAAAACACTTAAAGTAAGGGTAGAAATAACGGTAGTGAAGAAAATAACAGCGATAGTAATGTCAGTTTTTTCAATTCGTTTAAATTTAGTCTTTTTAAACTCTAACTGCTTGTTCATACCAATTGATAATAGAGTAGCCAGTAATAATACGCTTAATAATGCAGGCACAATTAACAATAATAAGTGACTAATAGTCACTTTATCATCAAGGAAAATCATAAGTGTGGTTACATCACCTGTGATAAGTGATACACCCCCTGAGTTTACAGCAAATACAATAAGTGTGGCGTACTTAACTAACTTTTTGGCTTCAAGCTTTAATGACATTATAACAGCCAAGGAGATCAGTGTAGCTGTTACGTTGTCGGAAATAGATGAAAATACAAATGCAAAACACCCTACCAAAAACATTAGCTTTCGTTCACTAATGCTGGATGGCATTATCCGGTTCACAACATTTTCGATAAGTCCTTTGGAGTTTAAATAGGCAACAAAGGTCATTGCGGCCATTAAAAACAGCCATAAGGAAGCAATTTCTAAAATATTGTGGTCAAGGAGGGTTTGAATCGTTTCAGGGCTTTGCCCATTAAGAGGAAAAATAAAGGAGATAATCCAACAAAGTGTACCAAAAAATAATGTCGTTTTGGCTTTGTTTACGTGAATCACATCCTCAATAACGATAAGCAAGAATGCAATCGCTATCAGCGTCAGGATAATCGAGGAAACCATGATATTAAACAACCTTCGGGTTTAAGTAAAAATTGAAACCATGTAAAAAATAGAGGTACACACTCTATGTGCCTATATTCGGCGCGGATACTATCACTAAGCGAGTGTAAAAACTATTATTAAATCGTCGCAAAAACGAATACCATATAAGTTCAAGAAATATAAAATAACGAATACTAGGATGTTGTAACGCCTTATGATCCCAGCTAAAAAGCTACTTAATACCCTCACTGAGCATTGGGGTGTATTAGAGCTATTATTTAAACGCTTTAAAATGGCCGACTTTAGTATTAAAGATTTACAAAATGCCATAAAACAAAAGCAACCGACATGGAATAATGAGCGTATTTATAAAGAAACCAATCGGTTATTAAATCAAGAAATCATTATTCCCTTGGCTAAATCGTCACAACTAGAAATTAACCGTGCCATTGCGGACTTTGCTACCTTTTTACTTCAAGAAGAACATTTAGGCTTAGCACAAGAAATAAGCGTATTGGTTGATGATTTAGCTCGCTTAGGTAATCGGCTGTCTAATGCCGGTGAAATGGAAGATTTTGATGATTTACGCCGCTTTAGCCGCATTATGGATGATCGGGTTCGTAAAATAATTAAGCTGTTTTTACACAACGAAAACGCCATTTTAAATATTGTTGAGCAAGCCAAATCAAATAACGCGGTGCAATCGCTGCAAAAGCGCTACAAAGCCGTCATAGAAGCGTTTGATGAATATATAGAACCCATGCTGGAAATGGTCGATATTAGAGGCGACTTTCATGCCTGTTTTACTCTAATTGAGCAACAAATTAGCACCCAAATAGAACATATTGAACGCTCAGGTAAAGCGTACAGTGATAAACGTATGCTTGAGCAATTACGTACCCGTATTCTCGAAATGCATCTAGTTGGTCGGACAAGCTTACGTAAAAGTGCCGATATGCTAATGCCACTGCGTGAAGAACTGCGCCGTAATAACCTTATTACCCGCCAAGCGGCAAAAGTTTTAGGGCTAATTCGTAAAAACGGGGTGGATAATATGCTCAGCGCCGTGCAACCCCATTTTGTAAGCGATGCGCAAAAGTATTCACTGGGTCAACAGCGTCATATTGTTGCCTATATGGCAAGCCTAGCTGAGTTTGAACACCACGAATATCAGCTACCAGAACAAAATGATGTGCCCGCGTTTGTCACGCCAAACATTCCTGACTACCACGATGTAAAAGCGCAATTTACCAAACGCTTTAAAAAGCAGCGTAAAAAACCACAGCCTTTGCTGCAATTTTTAGACGAAAGCTACCCTGAACTTGAAGCCGATGAAATGTTGTTTTTGTATCAAAAGTTGGTAAGCGATAACACCCTAGAAATTAGCCAAAGCGATAAAAAAGCCCGCGTTAACATTGCAGGCCAGCACTTTAATTTATATCCCTTTAATTCAGAGCCTCAGGCTGATAAAGCCGAGCACGAGTAATCACCATGACCCATATAAACTTAGATGAGCTTTCTCACTTACAAGCCATTAATAAAAAATTAGTCGCCGGTTACCACATTTGTGAACAAGACACCGTAATGTGGCAAGAGCTTGACCAACAAATAGACGCTTATACTGCCTTATTTACAGCACTAGGCCACGAGTTAAAACACGATAGCCGTGGTTTTTATTAT
Organism: Pseudoalteromonas sp. APC 3224; assembly: GCF_030407535.1. Classification (GTDB taxonomy): domain Bacteria; phylum Pseudomonadota; class Gammaproteobacteria; order Enterobacterales; family Alteromonadaceae; genus Pseudoalteromonas. Next base: position 5,907 of record NZ_JASDDF010000024.1, read on the forward strand.
TTTGCCAGCGATGAAAGCACCCCAAACATGGGTAAGATTTCACGCGCTGTAGCGCTCACTATTTACATTTTAATAGAGCATTTTGCCAATACAGGTAAAGACCCAATGCGTGCATTATTTGACGAGCCAAACGATTTAGAGCTAATGCAAACCTTGGTACAGCTTAATAAACATTTGTTCGATCAGCTTGAGATATTTTCGGGTTCTGACTTACGAAAAGATGTGTATTTACGCATGGTACGTTTAGGCCTTGCCCGCGAAGTAGAAGGTGGCTTTATGTTGCAAGCCCCTATTCACCGCTATATTGATGCCTTAATGGAAGTAAACGAAGAGACCTTTATTAGTGAGGACGAGCAATGAAAAATTTATACGGACTGAGTAAACTCGCCCTACTAAATACCGCAGGCTATGCAAAATGTGTGATCCCACTGGATAAAAGTAGCTCGATTTGTGCCCCTAACAACACAGGTAAAAGCTCAGTAATTAATGCACTGCAATTTCCGCTAATTAACGATTTACGCCTAACCGAGTGGGATGGCCACGATTTAGATGAAACCCGTAAGTTTTATTTTTCATCAGATCAATCGTACATTTTATTGCAAGCCGATTTGCCCCATGGCTCAGTCGTCATTGGCGTAGCCGGCTTAGGTAAAATTGCCGGTTATGCACACCAATACTTTTGCTATCAAGGTAAGCTTGATTTAGCCCAGTACACCCAAGGCAATACCATTATTAAGTTTACCAAGCTGTTTAATCACTTAAAGCAGCAAGGTTACAACCCAATAGAGCTTAAAGCACAAGAGTTAAACGCCCTACTGACAGGCGGAGCGACGCAATTTGACGGTGAGATCAATTTAAAAATGATCCCCCTCAACAACGTTCAAGACTCTGCAATATACAAAGAAATATTTCGTCGTATTCTTAATTTACATAAATTAGGCGCAAACGACGTTAAGCGTTTTATGTTGCGTGTGTTTGAACGACATATGTCAAATTCTAAGGTCGACTTTTACGAGGTTTGGCGCCGTTCGTTTGATAAAGTAAACCGCGCAAAACGTGAATTAAAAGCCCTTGAGTCAATGCAAGAGCCCATAGCCGCCCTTGAATCTATGCTTGAAAACCAAACCGTTCTTAAAGGTAAACTGGCCGCTTATGCACCAAAAATTGACCAAGCACTGATTGATTTTGATGCTTACCAAGAAGATCAACTAAGCGAGCTCAACATCGCTCTTGAAGATATTGAGCACGAAAAACACGAGTTTGAACAAAAGCAAGGGCTATACGTGCAACAATCGCGCGATATAGAGCGCAAGCAAACTCAAATTGAACAATGGTTTTTAGATTTCAACGCCCTTAAAAGTGAATTTGAGCTGGTTAATAAAGCCACTATCAAAAGCAACCTAACGCAGTTAAAAAATGACTACGAGTCGTTGTCACACTCTATTACGAGTGCTCAAGGGCAAAGTCTGCACACCCTTGATTACCGTATTGGTGAAACACAAAAACAAATTAAGAGCTTAAAGTTACAACTTAAAAACTTAGAATTTAATTTATTCACCCGTATGCGTGAAGACTTATCACTGAAAGAAGTAGAAGAAATATCGCGGCTATTGAACCCCGATCTTCTCTCCTTTGCCACCACCAGTAATGGCGATATAACCATTGATGACGAAGACGCCTTTGGTGAATTTTTAGCACAGCTGAGCGAGAATGTTAAAGGCGGTGTACTCACCCTACCCGGTGCCAGTATTAAACTTAAAAAGCTCTCACCAGTACAAATGCAAAGCGGCGAAAATAAAGAGCAACTGAGCGCTCAGTTAACCGCGCTTGAGCAATCATTAAAAGAGTTTAAACAACAGCGCGAAGTGGCCGCCAATGTTGCTGATAAACAAAAAGAAAAAGACGCGCTATACGAGGAGCTTATGAGTGCAGAAAGTGCACTTAAACGCTTAGAGCAATTTGAAGTGATGCAACAGTCAGTTGACGCCCAAGCAATGCTAAAAGAACAGCTTTTAGCCGAGCGCGAACAAGTTGACGATTACCTACAAGATATTCAAAAAAACAGTGGCTCAATTGCTGATAGACGCTCGTTAATCAAATCAAAACAAGCGCAAATTAATCGTCAAACAGAGCGCTTACGCCAAGTTAAAACTGAGCGTATTGACCACACTTTAGATTTATACAGTGGTAAAGTAACGCCTTACATGATTGATATAAAAATCGATTTTGATAATTTAAGCGATTTAATTCATCACTTTAATAAGGACTGCCAAGAGCTACGTAATTTCGATATAAATGTACGTAATACCTATATGCATATTTATAATGCCGGTATCACTAAGTTTGATAACGAAAACGATGAGTTTAGTAAATATCAAAAGCTTATTAGCGCGTTTCATAACATTGATAACGAGCGCGATGCAGTTGAGCGCCAAGGTCGCGTTGCCCTCACCGAAGTAGCCGCTACTATTAAGGGACTGCGCGAAGATTTAGACCGCTTACGCCGTGAAATGAATAGCTTTAATAAAGGCATTAGCCAGCACCGCATCTCAAACCTGCAAGCGTTTAAAATTAATATTATCCCGCGCAAAATGTTGGTAGATAGTATTGATACCATTATCAGTACCTCTAACCAATTTGAACAAGGCGATACGCTCGATTTACTCAGCCAAGAACCTTATAGCGAGAGCGCGGTAAACGAGGCAAAAGATCATTTAATTAAACTCGCCTCAGACAAAGCAGGCCTTACATTAACTGATTTATTTGATATTCGTTTTGAAGTGGTTAACCGTGCAGGTGAAACCGAGCACTTTGAAAAGATAGACTCGGCTGGCTCAAATGGTACACGTATCACCATTAAGCTATTATGTGGCATGTTGTTTATTCGTTATTTATTAAGCGATCAGGAACAAAACTTATACCGTATACCTATTTATATAGATGAAGCGGCTGATATCGACCCGCAAAACCAAAAGGCAATTATAGAAACTGCCCTGAGCTTTGGCTTTGTGCCAATATTTGCCTCGGTTAAACCACAAATAAGTTGTGATTATATTGTGCCAATTCGTTCAGTAAAAGACGGCGCACAAAACTGGGTAGATGAAAAAGATTGGATTGAGGTTGAACATAAAGCTCCTCAGCTAGACTAAGAATTAATTGGCTATTCATCTTAGCCAGTTACACTTATTTTAAAGATTTTAAATTAACCTCGCCCATGGTAGTTTAAACAAACGCACTTTATTGGAGCAAACGGAATGAAACACATATTTATTGTCGCAGCACTGGCATTACTAACCGCCTGTACACAAACGCCCGACTGGGATTACGATAAATCAGCAAACTTTAGTAACTACAAAACGTTTGCTTGGGTAGAAAACGCGAGTCTAACCAAAGACACGAATAACTACCAAATCAGTGGGCTTATGGAAAAACGCGTTCGCAATGCGGTAAACAACCAACTAAGCAAACAATTAGGTATGCAATTGGTTGATGTAGCGCAAGCTGATGTACTTGTTAATTACCATGCAAGTGTAGATAAAGAGCTTGAAGTTGACAGCTTTAACGTAGGCTACGGTGCGCGTTGGGGTTACTGGGGCACAGGCTTTAACCACGATGTAAGCGCACGCGAATATGAAGTAGGCACATTAGTTATCGATATTATTGATCGTGAGTCAAACCAATTAATTTGGCGTGGTGCTAAAGATGGTCGTTTAAAGAAAAAACAAACCCCATCACAACGTGAAGCCGCTATTAAGGAAACGGTTGCCAATATTTTAAGTAACTTTCCGCCTAAAGCGCAGCAATAAACTTTAATTGATATTTAAAAGCCCGCATGTTTGCGGGCTTTTTTATGGCTTAAAGACTGTTTACTTATAAAGTAATAAGTTACACATTAACAAGGTGATAGCTCAATGCTATAGTAATCATGTAACAAGGATAAAGCTTAATCAATAAGACGTTTAGTAAACGTTGTGTTTAAAGTTGTGAGATAAATTAAAGGATTAAAATGAAAGAAACGTGCCCAAATTGTAAAAGTAATTTTGCAGCTAAAGATATAAAAAATATTAACAAAAATAGTATTTTTATTGAAAAACAATGCCCTTCTTGTCAAACATGGTTTTGTTCGAATAAAACACTCACGATTATAAAAATTATTGGTATTTTTTTATTGTTAATAACCAGCCTATTAAATATCTTCAATATTAAAAGCCAATACAATCTAATGTTTTCAAGCATTGGCTTGGTAGGAATACTGGTAGCAATCATTATTACTTTTTTTGGCCAAAATGAAGCAATCAAAAAATAAAAAGAAACCAAAAGTAAAATATGTAGATATCAGTAATACAAGAATGCTATTGAATCAAATCGCATTCTCTTTAGTATCTTGGGCTTTAGGCCTTTTATCTATTATATTTGCGATAAAATTTATAAATGATGGCTATATTCTGACTCCAACAGATTACCGGGTCGAATCTGACGTTTATTTCTTTTCAGCGACGCCGTTTACGTATCTTTTTTACCTTTTTCTTTATTTAGGAACTGGGATCTACTTTTTAGCTGTGCCCTATCTTTTTAGAGATATGTTCCCGCGAAAAAAGAAAAAGCCTGATAAAAATAAAAAAAAGTACAAACGAGGCAAAAATTAGTTTCATTAGTTACAAGCACTTTTTATTTAAATACGCCCCAATGAAGTTGTTATTTATACTTGTGCAATAAATCAAGTGGGATATGGCAATAATCATCAGGGTGATTGGTTAAACGGTCTTGATGCTCGGGATCGCTAGGGACATAATTAGTCAGTGGCGCTACTTGTACCGCTATTTTTTTGGTATCGTCCCGCTGGCTAATATACTCTCTGGCGATGTTTAAATGATTGCTGTCTTGGCTAAAAATGGCGGTGCGGTATTTTTCGCCTACATCGTCACCTTGTTTATTGATACTGTATGGGTCAATAATCTCAAAAAAATAGCCGATTAATTCATTTAGGGTTACTTCTTGGGCATCAAAGGTTACTTTCACGCATTCGGCATAGCCATCGTATTCATCTTGTGTTGTGTTACTAGTGCCATTGGCACGCCCCGCCTCAGTAGTCACTACTCCAGGTAAATACTTCATAAATTCTTGCACGCCCCATAAGCAACCACCAGCAAAATAAAGTGTGTGCTGATTTAATGAATGACTCGATTGTTGTGTTTGCATAATAAAGTGACCAATGTAAATAATTTATAGGATGCAGAGTTACTATTTTGTAACGCTAGGTTTGATTATCAAATGCAGTTTTTTATCATTAATGTACAATAGCGCCCAAAATCACCTTAGCTTAGTGAGCTTACCTTATCATGTGATAAAAAGTGATAGGTATTTAATTGTTAGCGCCATTGCATAAAATGAGAATAATGATATGAATCGTGCCCCGCACCTTATTATACCGGCTGTACTAGCCAGTATTTCGACTGTTGCTTATGCAGAGCAGAGTAAAGAAACAGCAACCATAGAACAAATAACAATTGAAGCGTCACCCACTGCCAATACCTTACCCGTTGGTACATTTGATTCACCTATTTCAAATTTAGAGTACGACCCGCGTGTTGACTTGCAATCACGCAATATGGCTGAAGCACAAGCTGATGTAACGATACGCGGGGGGATTTTTGAAAATACCGGCTTTAGAGTCGGCAGTGCAACTCTACTCGACCCGCAGTCTGGTCACTATTTTGCAGAAATTCCTATTGCACCACAAATGCTAACAGGTGCTAGTGTATTAACCGGAGCCGATAACGCACTTTATGGCATGAATAGCTCTGTGGGTACTGTGTCGTTTGCTTGGAAACCAATAACAACCGGTGGCAGTGTCTCTTTGGGCGCTGGCTCAAATGACTTTAACCTACAAACAATTTATGCAGGTGTGAGTACTCCACTTGAAGCAAACGCTAATTGGCGTATTGGTTTTGAAGGTGAATATTCGCACTCACAAAGTGATGGTTCAATTGATTTTGGCGATCATGACTTCACCCGTACTTCTGGCAGAGTGCAGTTAACTGGGAGCGATTCACAAACTGATTTATTTTACGGCTTACAAGAAAAGTTTTTTGGTTGGCCAAACCTTTATACCCCATTTGGTGTAAATGAAACCGAAGACTTAGAAACTCAATTATGGATGCTCAACCATAAACAAGCCTATGCTACCAACAGTGAATTTGAAGTATCCGCTTATTACCGCGAGCATAACGATCATTATGTTTATTCAAGAGAAAACCCAAGCGCGTTCCAAGCATTTCATGAAACACAAGTAAAATCATTGGCTATTTCAGGTCGTCATGCGCAAACAAAGTCAGTTGCGGTTAATTACTCGGCGCAATATATAGAAGATAGTATTGACTCCACCACCCTTGAAAATAACTTTACTTCACGTAACTACTTTAAGATTAGTTTATTACCAGAATACACAACATCCCTTGCAAGTGATCAGCAACTAACTGTACGTTTAGGGGCTGCATTTGATAACACCAGTCGTGATGACTCTGAGCTATCGCTAATTGGTGATATTAGTTTCAATACCCAAAATAACGATGGCACTGAGCGAACATTGTATTTATCGTATGCCGAGGCAAGCCAAGTAGCAGGCTACACCGCCATTGGTGGCAGTGAATCAGGTGGTTTGTTTAGAAGTAACGCTAACCTTGAGCGTGAAACCACCAAAAGCTTAGAGCTGGGCTTATTGCTTGAGCAACAAAGCTGGCAGCTTAATTCAGCGCTTTTTTATCGTAAAGATAACAACCTAACCGATTGGACATTTAACTTTGATTCAAGCTCTGCACGATTTGCACAGCCTGTTGATATTGATACTACAGGCCTTGAGTTTTTAGCCACTAAACAATTTGATAACACAGAAATTATTGCCAGCTATGCGTACTTACATAAAACTGAAACCTACGGCGCTGAAAATATTGACGCTAGCTTTTATGCCTTAAATTTTCCTGATCATCGTGTAACACTCGGTGCGATTTGGAACCCAATGGATATATTAGAGTTTCGTGTAGATAATGAGTGGCGTAAACAGCATAACAATGCGCTGCGCCGTTCAGGCGACGAAGCGCTATTTACTCAGCTGACGGTAAAAATAACTCCGCCAGCTGTGCCTAACTTCTTTATTAGTCTTGCGGCTGATAACTTGTGGGATGAGTCGTTTGAAGAAATTCCAGGTACGCCAGGGCGCGGCGAGCAATATACACTAAGTGCCACGTATAGCTGGTAACTTTATCGCTCAGCGAGGGCTTACTCCACGCTGAGCTTGTTTTTTTAATTAAAATAAGAAACAGACCAGTAAAAAGCTGAGTTAGAGATTTCATACCGCAATTCGCCCTACTTTACACGTGCCCTAAAGGCGCAGGCCTCTTCGCCCTCTTTGTGCATTTATAATTAAAAAATTATGAACTGAGAGAATTAAATGAGAAATAAATGAGGTAACACTAGCGACAATGTAAAGTAGATACGTAATTTTCTTCTCTGAGTATGGGTTTTAGAAACACAAAGTAAGTGTCTAACCTGAACTCTGGTTAAGAGATTTACTAACATATCGAATCAAAATGATATTTATGTTTATTTTCTCAAGCTAGATATTTTTAGTGAAAACAAGGCGAAATTACGCGTCAATAGCTAGCCTATTGCAAGTAAATTCAACGCAGTTAGCGCTGCAAATAGCTGCTTGAGATGGATTTATTACCCGGAGTTCAGGTTATCAACACTTTTCAAGCGTATTAATTGTAAATATATGTGTATTTAATACAATAAATTAGGTTAATTGCTCTAATTCGGTAATTAACGTTAATGCTTGCTCATTAGTCGTCCCGCATACATCTAACGTGGCACTAAAGTCACTGCATACTTTAGGGCGCGACTCATCACCAAATAACTTGCACAGATTTCGTTCATCCAGCTGAATACAACGTTCTCCGGCCTTTTTACCGTTTGGCATACCTGGAATTGGCGAGCTAATACTCGGCGCAATACAACATGCTCCACAGCCTAAACGGCACGCCATTGATTGTGTTTTCATTCTAACCTCAGTAATAAATTTCAATTGTTTTGTTGCTGCTTTGTACATAAATAGCGTGTTTCGTTCTATTTGTAACCGCTTTGTGCAATGACTTGTTACATCTTCAAACACACTGTAAACACTTTATTGCGTATCATTAGCCCATCAGCACAATTTATGAAGGAATGCCCTGTGGCGACTAAAAAACAAATAATACTTCCGATCGCGGTCCTTGTTGGTGGCATTGGCCTCGCAGCAGGCTTTTCTGCAATGAAAAAGCCACCAGAAGAAAAGCCCCCCCAAGACATGCGCCCTTTGGTTGCAGCACAACCAGTTCACCTTGATGCAATTACCCTCGATGTAAAATCGTACGGTATTGTGCAACCAAAAGACCGCACTGAGCTGATTGCTCAGGTGAGTGGCCAAGTTATTTCAGTTGCAGAACAATTTGTTGAAGGTGCCTTTGTAAAGCAAGGTGACATTTTAGCACGAATTGATCCAAATGATTATGAAGCTGATTTAATTGAAGCAGAGGCAGGCCTTGCCCAAGCAAGCTCAGCACTCGAAATTGAACGCGCACAAGCGCATGTTGCTAAAGCCGAATGGGAACGCATTAAAGCAGACTCAAGCGATGTTACTGCATCAGCACTGTATTTACGTAAACCGCAATTAGCAGAAAAAATGGCGCGATATCGCTCGGCACAAGCAAGTGTAAAACGTGCTAAACGTAATTTAGAACGCACATATATTAAAGCTCCCTACGATGCGATTATAAACGAGCGCAGCATTAGTTTAGGCTCTGTAGTTAATCCTGGTAATAGCTTTGGCTCTCTTAGTTCAACTGAGGTCGCCGAGGTGCGTTTACCTGTTGCCGATAAAGAGCTGCAATACCTTAATAATAGTGGCATAGGTGCAACAGTTGAATTTAATGCACAATACGCAGGTAAAGAAACTACATGGCAGGCTAAAGTGGTACGTAGCGAAGGTGTAATTGATCAAAAAAGCCGTATGAGTTATTTGGTTGCCCAACTTCAAACCCCATATGAAGGGGTTCAGCCACTTCGTTTTGGCTCATATATAAACGCTACAATTGAAGGTCGCGCCGTTAATGGCGCTATTGTTGTTCCTCATCATCTGGTTAAAAATAATAAAATTGCAGTGTTAAACGATGATTTAACTTTGTCATTTAAAACACTCAATATTATTCGCGAACAAGATGGCATGGTCATCGCAAATCAAGGCTTAGCAGAGGGAGAACAACTGATAACTTCTGCTCTTGAATACCCTAGCGAAGGAATGGCAGTAAAAATTGAAGACACTGTGACCAAACCAGACGTTACTCAACTTGCATTAAAAGGAGAGTAAACGATGACCACAACTGATGAAAAAGGGTTAATTGCGTGGTTTGCGCGTAACCCCGTTGCAGCTAACCTAATCATGATTTTTATCTTGATTGGTGGGTTGTTAACCGCGCTAACCATTCGTAAGCAAGCATTCCCTCAATTTGAAAGTAACTGGGTAAGTATTCAAGCTGTTTACCCTGGTGCCGCACCACAAGAAGTGGAAGAAGGCATTACTATAAAAATTGAAGAAAACCTTGAAGGAACTGAAGGTATAAAGCGTCTAATCACTTATTCTAATCGAGGCTATGCACAAGCCTGGGTTGAGATTGAAGAAAAATATGACGCCAAAGAAGCGCTTGATGAAATAAAAGCGCAAGTAGATTCAATTAATACGTTTCCTGCGGGTATGGAACGCCCTGTTGTTCAGCGTGAAAAATTTCAACAAGAAGTAATGATACTCGCGCTTTATGGTGATATGAGTTATTACCAGTTAAAAGAACTTGGCAATGATATTAAAGATGAATTGCAAAACCTTCCTCATGTAAACCTAGTTGATTTTTACAGTGGCTTAGACTACGAAATTGGTATTGAAATTAGCCCTGATAAACTTCGCGAATACGGACTCACGTTTAGAGATGTATCTAATGCGGTGCAAAGCTTTTCTACTAATATGTCGGCGGGGCAAATTCGCTCTGATACTGGCTACATTTCGATGCGTGTCGAAAAGCAAGCCTACCGAGGCGGTGAATTTGAAAAATTACCGCTAATTACATTACAAGATGGTGCTCAAATTAAATTAGGCGATGTAGCCACCATTAATGATGGCTTTGAAGAAGGCTTACTATATTCTAAATACAATGGCAAAAATTCACTGTCGTTTGAAATTGATGCCTCAAAAGATCAAGACATTACCGTTGTTGCTAAAGTCCTTAAAAAGTATCTAGCTGACAAAGCAAATCAACTTCCTGCAGGCGTTAAGTTATCACCCATCGTTGATTTAACATACTACCTTGAAGGTCGCCTCGACATGATGGTCGATAATATGGTGTGGGGCGGTATTTTAGTTATGCTGGTATTAGCGCTGTTTTTACCACTTAGATTAGCGTTTTGGGTAATGATGGGCCTACCAGTGTCTTTCTTAGGGGCATTCTTATTTATGCCTATCGGCTTTTTAGACATTACTATTAATATGGTGTCTTTGTTTGCCTTTATTATTGTTTTAGGGATTGTGGTTGATGATGCCATTGTTGTAGGTGAGTCGGCCAGTGCTGAAATTGAAAAACATGGGCACTCACTTAACAACGTTATTCGTGGTGTAAAACGTGTAGCCATGCCAGCAACCTTTGGTGTACTAACCACTATTGCTGCATTTTTACCTCAAGCAATGGCTTCAGGGCCGAGCGCTGCGTTTTCGAAAGCAATTGGTGTAGTGATTATTTTATGCTTAATTTTTTCACTGATTGAATCAAAACTAATTTTACCTGCACACATCGCAGCAATGAACCCGCGTAAGCCTAATCCTAAAAACCCATTACATAAATTACGTAATGCAGTTGATAGTGGCTTAAAGCATTTTGTTGAACATTATTACACTCCATTTATCGGTCGTTGTATCCATTATCGCTATACCGTGATTATTGGCTTTTTATGTATTTTAATCGTCAGTGCAGGACTCTTTGCCGGTGGAATGGTTAAATTTGTACCAAACCCTAAAATTCCGCATGATTTTCCGCGTATATCGCTAGAAATGAACCTTGCCTCTTCTGAGCAAGCCACGCTTGAAACAGCGCGTAAAATAGAAAATGTATTACTGAGCGTCGACAAAGAACTAGAGCAGCAGTATGGCCAATCTATGATCCGTGATTTGTCTGTTAGTCTGCGTGGTCGAACTAATGCAAGTATAATGGCCATTTTAGTAGAGCCTCACTTACGCCCTATCGATACGTTTGAACTAAGCACTATGTGGCGTGAAAAAATGCCACCGCTACCGGGGCTTAAAACACTCACTATTCAAGATAGTATCTTTGGTGGTGGTCGTGATGATGGCGACGTTAGCTTTAGACTCGAAGGAAAAAATGCCGACGAGTTAAAAGAAGTATCTAGCAAACTAAAAGCTAAGTTACAAAGTATGGAAGGCGTGGGTGATGTAAATGACTCACTACAGAGTGCCACCGACGAAGTACAACTTGATTTAAAACCACTTGCTTACAGTATGGGCTTAACCCTTGCTGATGTGGCCTCTCAAGTAAGCTTTAGTTATTACGGCCTTGAAGCACAGCGTATTCTGCGTGAAGGTGAAGAAATCAAAGTAATGATTCGCTACCCGCAAAGCGAGCGCAACTCTATTAGCAACATTCAAGATACGCGTATTATCACCCCTGCGGGCGCTGAAGTTTCTTTAAGTGAAATAGCTATAGTCAAGCTGGTAGACGGCGTAAGCAGTATCAGACGTGAAAACTCAAATCGTACTGTTAATGTGTGGGCTGCGGTCAATAGTGACGAAGTAGAGCCATTTGCCATTGCACAAGAAATTCGTGATGTTTACTTACCAGCACTGCTTAAAAACTACCCTGGAGTAAAAAGTAATGTTGCAGGGCGTATTCAAGAAGAGATGGAGAGTGCTAATGAACAACTACGTGACTTTGCAATCTCATTAATGATTATTTTTGCGCTACTGGCCATTCCACTTCGCTCATATTCTCAGCCACTGATTATTATGTCGGTGATCCCATTTGGTGTTGTGGGTGCTATGTTCGGTCATATGGCTTTAGGTATGACCATGAGCGGGCTATCAATGTTCGGCATTATCGCTGTAGCCGGTATAGTGGTTAATGATTCACTTGTTATGGTGGATTTTGTAAACAAAGCCCGTGCAGAAGGTGTGGCAATAAAAGAAGCGGTAATGCAAGCCGGAGCGCGTCGCTTTAGAGCCATATTACTAACCTCAGTCACTACTTTTATTGGCGTAATGCCCATTATTATGGAAACCAGTTTACAAGCAAAAATTGTAATACCTATGGCCGTATCACTCGCCTTTGGTGTGCTGTTTGCTACAGTAATAACGCTTATTCTTATACCGTGTCAGTACGTTGCACTTGAGGATACAAAACGTCTGATCCGCAAGTGGCGCGGCAAAGACCCTATCGTCGATGGCCAACCAGCAACGACCAATAGTTAATTAAGTAAAATCCCAACCAAAAAAGCTCGGCATAATTATGCCGAGCTTTTTATTTATAAATTAAACTGCTCGTTTTTTATGCCTTTTACGTTATGGTATTAAATAATCATAATAAAATAAGGCACTACTATGACCTCCCCTCAGTCTGAACACATTCCTCAAGAAGCATTTGATTGGTATGACGAATACGCTCATGGTTTAATTGATAGACGCACGTTTATGAAAAAACTCGGTGGCTTAGCCGCATTGGGCTTTTCAATGACAGTACTTACAGGTGCATTATTACCTAATTACGCTCAAGCTGAGCAGGTCTCATTTAACGACGATGACATAAAAGCCACTTACCAAGAATTTGATTCGCCTGATGGTCATGGTTCGGGTAAAGGCTATTTAGTGGTTCCAAAAAATACACAAGGCAAGCTACCTGTTGTATTAGTAGTACACGAGAATCGCGGCTTAAATCCGTATGTAAAAGATGTTGCAAGGCGACTGGCTAAAGTCGGCTTTATTGCCTTTGCCCCTGATGCGTTGCACCCACTGGGTGGCTACCCAGGCAACGACGATGAAGGTCGAGCCATGCAACGTACCCTTGATCGCACTAAAATACAAAATGATTTTGTAGCCGCTGCTCACTTTTTAAAAGCACAGCCAAATAGTAATGGTAAATTAGGCGCGGTTGGTTTTTGTTTTGGTGGCTATATTGTTAATTATTTAGCCTCAGTAGACAGTAACTTATTGAGCGCGGGCGTGCCCTTTTATGGCACACCTGCAAGTGAAAGCTTACACAAAAATATAAAAGCGCCGTTAATGATTCAATTAGGTGAACTTGATAAACGGGTTAACGCTACATGGCCTGAGTATGAGCAAAGCTTAAATGCTAACAATGTTGAGTTCATCATGCATAAGTATGAAGGTGCAAACCATGGTTTCCACAATGACTCAACTGGCCGTTACGATGAAAAGAGTGCCGAACTTGCTTGGCAGCGAACCTTGGCGTTTTTTAAAAACTATTTAAGTTAACGTTACTAAACGTGTATTTGTTACTCGTTAATTAATATACGTTTATCAACAATCCCCTGCTTTACTAGCTGATTCAATAAGTGAGCGGTTTTTTCTCTGCACACATCACGCAATAGTCGTACAGCGGGAGTAATCGATTGCCTGCTTGGGCAAATGAGCCACAGCTCACCACAGGTATGCTGGTAATTATTCATCACAGTAACAACGCGTTTATTTAATAAATCATCGGCAATATCTAACGCTGATTTAACCGCTAAACCTTTACCTGCAACACACCAACGCCTAACTAAATCGCCATCATTTGAGGCACGTCTGCCCTGCATTTTTACTTTGTATTTTTTTCCGCCGTCGGTAAATTCCCACACATTATTGATAATATCTTGCAGCTGGTAAAATAATCCGTGATGCTGCGCTAAATCATCTGGGTGCTCTGGCTCACCATATTTAGCTAAATAGGTAGGTGTAGCACAGAGTAGTCGCGGTACGTTGCAAATTTTAAATCCATATACACTACTATCACTGGGTGAGCCATAACGTAGTGCTATATCAACCGAATCACGAAAAAAATCGATATTGCTATCGCTAATGTGCGTACGCAAGCTCACACTTGGGTACTTATCCATGACTTCATCAATCCAAGGGATCACTAAGTTGCGCCCTAAATCAGATGAGGTAGCTACCCGTAACTCCCCTTCAATGGCATCATGTTCTCCTTTAAGGTTTTGCCTTGCCGTTTCAAGCACGGCCAGAGCTTGTTCGCATTGGGGAATGTATCGCTCCCCTGCACTAGATAAACGCAAATGCCGAGTGGTTCTAATAAATAATTCACAGCCAAGTGCCAACTCTACACGCTTAATAGCAGCACTGGCCGTTGCTGTGCGCATATCTAACTTGGCTGCTGCTAGCGTAATGCTTCGACACTCCGCTACTTTTAAAATCAGTTTTAAGTCATCAATCTGCATATTATCTATTTTTATTTGATAATGATTCAATAATTATGCTGTTTATTTTAAATAAAGCAAATTGTATTATGCTGCTCATACACTCAATGAACACTATTTATCAGCCCTTTTTTATTATGGAGAGACTATGACTCACCCTATTATTCGCGATCTTGAAAGCCGCCACACCGCTAAACGTTATGATGCTACAAAGCGCATTTCTCAAGACGATTTAGCGGTATTGTATGATGCTATGCGTCTTTCTCCTTCGTCTATTAATTCACAGCCTTGGAAATTTATTGTGATTGAATCTGATGCCGCAAAAGAGCGTATGCACAGTACCTTTGCTAATAAGTTTCAATTTAATCAGCCACACATTAAAGCGGCGTCACACATTATTTTATTTGCTCATAATCCACAATACACACGTGAAAATTATGGCCAAGTGATTGATGCTGATATAAAAAATGGCCGAACTCAAAAAGAAAACCGCGAGCAAGCTTTTGGCGCATTTGCGTTTGTGGATTTAAATACCGATGAGCAGGGTAATAATGCCGCCTGGACTAAAGCACAAACCTACATTGCTTTAGGCAATACTATGCATGCAGCAGCACGCTTAGGGATTGATACCACACCGATGGAAGGCGTTGATGCACAACTGATTGGCGAAGAGTTCGCAAGCGAATTAGACGGCTACATCTGTGATGTCGCACTTGCGCTGGGCTACCATGACGCAGAAGAAGACTACAATGCTAAGCTGCCAAAATCACGTTTAAGCAAAGAACAAATTATTCAGGTTTTATAAGTCATAACTGCTCACTTTAAATAGTAAGTGAGCAGTTTATTATTACTAGGCTAGTTTTGTGACCACAGATGCACTGAGCACTTTGCCTTGTTCAACATCTGCGGTAACAGTGCATAATGCACCATTAACTAAGTTTAAATTAGGAGGAATGTGGCCAATATCAGCATCAATGATCACCGGAAATAAACACCCACCAAAAGCGGCATTTAAGCCTTGGCGATAATCAAACCCTGGGTCTTGCCCTTGTAAGGTCACATGACGACCAATAATCACCCCATTTATATCATCAAACATGCCCGCTAATTTAAGTGACAATAAAAATCGTGCAACGGTCGCTGGCGTGAGCTCTGCGCTTTCTAAATAAAGTACAATACCTTGCGAGGCATTGTGCTTTTTAAACTCATGCAGAGCTAAAAAAGGCGAATCAAGTAACAGCCCAACCGTATCAAGACACCCACCAAACAACCGCCCTGACATTTCAATACTGCGCTTATCGGTGTAATTTAAACATTGCCATTGGGTGGGAACGCTGTGATCAAATAATGCATTCGGGTTTTGTGCGTAATCAGGCTTGCTATGTTGATGGTAAGTCGAGGGGGCTTGCTCAAACTCACTGCTAGCCTCATAGCTTAGGCTTTCAAAAATTTGTAAACAATACGGGTCTTTTTCATCAGGGTGTAATTGAATTAAATTAGCGCTATGCAGTGTTGCCCAATTACATTTTGCTGTCAGTGCACAAGCAATCGTACTGACATCTGAATAGCCCACTAACCATTTAGGTTTAGCGTTTTTAATTGCGCTAAAATCAAGCAGAGGCAATATTTCCATTGCCAGCTCTCCGCCCATTGGCGGCATGATCGCATCTATTTCATCATCTAATAAAAAGTCCATTAATTGCTTGGCATGCTGCTTAGCTGTAACTTGAGTTCGCGGCTCGTTTTGACGTAAAAACTCCCCCTCAACAATCTGATAACCTCGATGTTTTAAGCCATTAATGACAATATCTAACCGTGGATGATATTTTGATTTGATCCCCGCTGATAAAGAACACACGGCGATTTTAGATCCCACTGTTAAAGGTGCCGGATACAGTATATTTTCCATATTATTTCCTTATTGAAGAATAGGTTACTACCATAACAACATAGCCTACATTTACAAACAATGAATAATATTCAACCGATTCTAAACCAAATATAAAAATCAAGCATAAAAAAACCAGTGCTTATTACTAAGCACTGGTTTTTATAAAACGTTAAAGTGAGTTAACTAATTAAATATACTCAACCTCAATGATTTCGTACTCTACATCACCTTTTGGCGTTTTGATAATCACAGCGTCATCCGCTTGTTTACCAATTAAGCCGCGAGCAATTGGTGAATTAACAGAAATTAAATTACTTTTAATATCTGCTTCATCATCGCCAACAATCTGATATTTAACTTCAGCGTCGGTTTCAACATTAACGATGGTTACTGTAGTACCAAAAATCACTTTACCTGTATTAGGCATCTTTGTTACGTCAATCATCTGCATGTTTGAAAGTTTTGCTTCAATTTCTTGAATACGGCCTTCACAAAAACCCTGTTGCTCACGCGCAGCGTGATACTCAGCATTTTCTTTTAAGTCACCGTGTTCACGTGCATCAGCAATATCAGATACAATTTTTGGACGGGTAACAGTTTTTAATTCGTTAAGCTCATCGCGCAATAATTTTGCGCCACGAACTGTCATTGGAATTGATTGCATACTTTTCTCACTTAATCCCAAGGCCATGGTTATGGCCTTGGCACATTTCCTTAGTTCAATCGTAGGTGTAGTTCTTGAACAGACGTCACTTTACTGCGGTCATCTGCTTGGTTAGCAGTACAGTTAGCAAATGCCGCATTCAATGTCGTAGTATAATTGGTTTTGTGCTGCAATGCACCACGACGTAACACCTTCGAATCTTCAATCGCTTGGCGACCTTCGGTGGTATTAACGATATAGCTATACTCGCCATTTTTGATTCTATCAAGAATGTGCGGACGACCTTCGTATACTTTATTTACACGGCGAACCGTAATTCCAGCATCTTCAAGTGCAGCAGCTGTTCCACCTGTTGCATCTAGCTCAAAACCAAGTTCTGTCATGGTTTTAGCTAGTTCTACAATACGTGGCTTATCGCTATTACGTACAGATAGTAACGCGCGACCACCACGTGGTAAAGTGTTGCTTGCACCTAATTGTGCTTTTGCAAACGCTTCGGCGAAAGTATCACCAACACCCATTACTTCACCCGTTGAGCGCATTTCAGGTCCACGGATAGGATCCACACCTTGGAACTTAGCAAATGGCAATACCACTTCTTTTACGCTGTAGTAAGGTGGAATCACTTCTTTAGTAATGCCTTGGCTTGCTAAAGATTGACCCGCCATACAACGCGCCGCTACTTTTGCAAGTGCTACACCCGTTGCTTTAGATACAAATGGAACTGTACGTGCTGCACGTGGGTTTACTTCGATTAGATACACTTTGCCATCTTTAACCGCAAACTGCGTATTCATCAAACCAACTACGCCAAGTTCAAGTGCCATATCAGTTACTTGCTTACGCATCACATCTTGTACTTCTTGTGTTAGCGAGTGAGCTGGTAATGAACATGCTGAGTCACCAGAGTGAACGCCTGCTTGTTCAATATGCTCCATGATGCCGCCAATAATCACTTGCTCGCCGTCGCAAATTGCGTCAACGTCAACTTCTATCGCGTTATCTAAGAAACGGTCAAGTAACACTGGCGCTTCATTTGATGCAGATACGGCTTCGGTCATGTAACGACGTAAGTCTTGCTCATCGTATACAATTTCCATCGCACGACCACCTAATACGTACGAAGGACGTACTACCAGTGGGAAACCAATTTCAACTGATTTTAAAATAGCTTCTTCAGTTGAGGTTACGGTGGCATTTTCTGGCTGCAGTAAATCCAAACGCTCAACAAGTTGTTGGAAGCGTTCACGGTCTTCTGCACGGTCAATCGCATCTGGCGAAGTACCAATTACTGGCACGCCGTTCGCTTCAAGCTCACGCGCAAGTTTAAGTGGCGTTTGACCACCGTACTGTACGATAACGCCTTTTGGCTTTTCAACACGTACAATTTCAAGCACGTCTTCAAGGGTAATTGGTTCGAAGTATAAACGGTCTGACGTATCGTAATCGGTAGATACCGTTTCAGGGTTACAGTTAACCATAATAGTTTCGTAACCGTCTTCACGAAGCGCAAGCGCAGCATGAACACAACAGTAGTCAAATTCAATACCTTGGCCGATACGGTTAGGACCACCACCAATCACCATGATTTTATCACGGTCAGATGCGTTCGCTTCACACTCTTCATCGTAAGATGAGTACATGTAAGCTGTATCTGAGCTAAATTCGGCAGCGCACGTATCAACGCGTTTGTACACAGGCACAATATTGAGTTGATGACGCTTTTTACGGATTTCAGCTTCTGACACACCGGCAATTTCTGCAATACGCGGATCTGCAAACCCTTTGCGTTTAAGTTTACGCAAGAAGTCTGCATTTAAGCCGGCCATACCGACTTCTGAAATTTTAGCTTCGTCTTTTAAGATATCTTCAATTTGTACTAAGTACCAAGGGTCAATCTTAGTTAATTCAAATACATCTTCAACGCTCATACCATGGCGCATTGCATCGGCAATGTACCAAATACGCTCTGCACCTGGCTCACGTAATTCACGAATGATTTTTTCTTTTGCTTTAGGGTCATCAAGTGCCACAATTGGGTTAAAGCCTGTTGCGCCTACTTCTAAACCACGTAATGCTTTTTGTAATGACTCTTGTTGGTTACGACCAATCGCCATTACTTCGCCCACTGATTTCATTTGCGTCGTTAAACGGTCGTTTGCACCGGCAAATTTTTCAAAGTTAAAGCGAGGAATTTTTGTTACAACGTAATCGATTGACGGTTCAAACGACGCTGGGGTTTTACCGCCAGTGATATCGTTTTGAAGCTCATCTAACGTGTAGCCTACCGCTAACTTAGCGGCGATTTTAGCAATAGGGAAACCGGTTGCTTTAGAGGCCAGTGCCGATGAACGTGATACACGTGGGTTCATTTCAATGATAACCATACGGCCATCAACGGGATTTACACCAAATTGTACGTTTGAACCGCCGGTTTCAACACCAATTTCACGCAATACGGCCATAGAGGCATTACGCATGATTTGGTATTCTTTGTCGGTTAATGTTTGTGCTGGAGCCACAGTGATTGAGTCACCTGTGTGCACACCCATTGGGTCAAAGTTTTCAATAGAACAGACGATAATACAGTTGTCTTTTTTGTCACGAACAACTTCCATTTCGTATTCTTTCCAACCAATTAACGACTCATCTATTAATAACTCGCTGGTTGGTGAAAGGTCTAAACCGCGTTCACAGATTTCTTCAAACTCTTCCATGTTGTAAGCCACACCGCCGCCGGTGCCGCCCATTGTGAAAGAAGGACGAATAATACACGGTAAGCCGATACGGGTCATGGTATCGCGCGCTTCATCCATTGAATGGGCAATTTCAGCACGTGGACATTCTAGGCCGATGTTACGCATAGCAACATCAAAGCGTTCACGGTTTTCTGCTTTATCGATTGCATCGGCTGTTGCGCCAATAAGCTCAACGCCATGCTTAGCCAATACACCATGCTTGTCTAAATCAAGCGCACAGTTTAATGCTGTTTGGCCACCCATTGTAGGCAGGACAGCATCTGGCTTTTCTTTTTCAATGATTTTTTCTACCACTTCCCAGTGAATTGGTTCGATGTATGTTGCATCGGCCATTTCTGGGTCAGTCATGATAGTTGCTGGGTTTGAGTTAACTAATATAACTCTATAGCCTTCTTCTCTTAGTGCTTTACACGCTTGAGCACCAGAGTAGTCAAATTCACAAGCTTGACCAATTACAATTGGGCCTGCGCCTAAGATAAGAATGCTTTTTATGTCGGTACGTTTTGGCATTATTACTCCGGTTAAATTAGTGGTTACGCGCTTGCATCAAATCGATGAAGTGGTCAAATAATGGGGCTGCATCGTGCGGACCAGGACTCGCTTCTGGGTGACCTTGGAAGCTAAATGCTGGTTTATCTGTACGGTGAATACCTTGCAATGTGCCGTCAAATAACGATTTATGCGTTGCACGTAGGTTATCTGGTAATGTGGCTTCATCTGCAGCAAAACCATGGTTTTGTGCGGTGATCATTACGACATCGCGCTCAAGATCTTTAACTGGGTGGTTACCACCATGGTGGCCAAACTTCATTTTTACTGTTTTAGCACCTGAGGCAAGCGCTAATAGTTGATGCCCTAAACAAATACCAAAAATTGGCGTATCGGTTTCTAAAAAGGTTTTAATTGCATCAATGGCATAAGTACATGGCTCAGGATCGCCAGGGCCATTTGATAAGAAAATACCATCAGGGTTTAATGCTAGTACGTCAGCGGCAGAGGTTTGAGCGGGTACAACCGTTAGTTTACAACCACGATCTACAAGCATACGTAAAATATTACGTTTAACACCGAAGTCGTAGGCAACAACATGAAACTTTTCATCATCAGCGTGTAAGGTTTTAAACCCTTCGCCTAATGTCCAGCTTGATTCGCGCCACTCAAAATTTTCCTTGGTTGAGACAACTTTTGCTAAATCCATGCCTTTTAAGCCTGGGAAGGCTTGCGCAGCTTCAAGCGCTTTTTTCTCGTCTAGTTCGTCACCGGCAACGATACAGCCATTTTGTGCACCTTTATCACGCAAAATACGGGTTAGTTTTCTGGTGTCGATGTCCGCAATACCTAAAATATTACGTTCTTTTAAGTAATCATCTAACGATTGCTCGTTACGAAAATTACTCGCTAGCAGTGGCAAATCACGGATCACTAGGCCTTTAGCCCAAATATGACTCGCTTCTTCGTCTTCGCTGTTGGTACCCGTATTACCGATATGTGGGTACGTCAAAGTTACGATTTGTTCCGCGTACGATGGATCAGTCAAAATTTCTTGATAACCAGTCATAGACGTATTGAATACTACTTCACCGACTGACATGCCGTCAGCGCCGATTGCAGTACCGCGAAACACTGTGCCGTCTTCTAGGACTAACAGAGCGGATTTAGTCAAGTTAAACCTCCTAACAGTAAAAAACGGGAGTAAGCAAATTGCTCAACACCCCGCCAATACTCAGATAATTGGTCAAAACCTGATTTCTGTGAGCTTAAATTGTTTTACGCAGTCTTAAATGATGCCGATGTAAACCACTAAACCTTCATTCATTTTTCTTGCCTAAAACTCTTTTCATTCCCACACAAACCCCGGTTTTGCTAACCATATGAGTATAATTGGAAACACGCATTTAGTAATTTTTGGCAAATTGGCTGCATTCTACATGAAGTTGGCTTTTAGGTCTAACGCTAATTAGTAAATTGTAATAAATAAGTGGTTATAGCAAAAAACCACTCCAAAGCGTTAAAAAAGGAACTTAACTACTTTAAATCTAGCACATCTTGCATATCATAAAGTCCTGCAGGTTTATTTTTCAACCACTGCGCAGCTCTTATAGCACCTAGCGCGAAGGTCATTCGCGAACTTGCTTTATGGGTTAATTCAAGTCTTTCGCCCATTGTAGCGAAGTAGGCCGTGTGTTCACCTACTATATCACCGCCTCTTAGCACCGAATAGCCAATTTCATTTTGTGATTTGGCCTGCTCTATGTTGTTACGCTCATAAACAGCAACCTCATCATGATCCCACCCTTTAGCCTGTGCAATCGACTCGCCAATAGCTAATGCTGTACCCGATGGCGCATCGATTTTATGGCGATGATGCGCTTCAAAAATTTCAATATCTAAATCATCGCCTAATTTTGTCGCTGCTGTTTGCACTAAGTTAAGCAGTAAATTTACGCCCACGCTATAATTACGCGCAAATACGATCGGGATATGTTTAGCGGCATCTGTTAATAGAGCCATATCATCATGAGTTAAGCCAGTGGTGCCAATTACCATAGGTGTTTTTTTCTCAACAGCTGTTTTTAAGTGATTTCTCATGCCTTGTGGAAGGGTAAAGTCTATAAGCACATCTACATTTTCAACCTGCTGTTCACTGCTAAAGTGAATGTCTTTAGCCGCTGCACTATTAAGTTGATTAACCGATAGACCGACTAACTCAGACTCACTGCGTACATAGGCCGCCGCTAATTGTGAATTTTTATTGATTGTTGCTGCTTCTAAAAGTGCCAGGCCCATACGGCCATTCGCACCAAACACACCTACTCGATTCATCTTTTTACAACCTATGTATTTTTTAGTTAGCTAGATTTTATCTAAAACTCATGTAATAGTCAGGAAAGCTTATAAAAAAGCTTCGATTATTTTAGGGTCTGTTGACCTTTGCGGATTAAAATTTGTTTAAACTAGGAGCGGTTTAATCGTGGCGCGAGGTTTGTAACCTAGTGGGCTAAGTAAAAACCGAGCAACAAAGAGTAAATCGCTCCTAGGCAGAACCCTTCGGGCAGCGCTTGTTTGGCATTGATGCTGCGTTATCACCTATTTATGGGGAATACCACACCACATAGGCTCTGCCTTGCCTAAATACCAAACAGACTGCTGCAAATTTAACCTTGAAAGATCAACAGACCCTCATAATAATAACAGATAGTCTTTGCATTTAGCCATCTATACATTTAAACTTCTTTTTTGCGCCGATTTGGTCTTTGGCTTGCGGGCGCTGTTGAGTTACTTATCTGGTTAGATAGTAAAACAAACAACTAAATTCAGCTAAAAGAGGGATGCTTTGGCTGTTAAGTATATCAATCGGTTTCGATTGCTATGAATAATTAATGAGGATTATGATGCAGCCATCATTTGATAAAAATAAAGCAAGATTTTCTTTGCTACCCCTACTCACCTTTGTTGCTATTTTTTTAGGCTCAGGCTTATATTTGCAATCTCAAGGGGTTGATTATGCATTTTATCAACTCCCAGCACCGGTCGCTATTTTACCTGCGATTGTTTTAGCCTTTATCTTAAACAAAGCCAGTATTAATCAAAGTGTAGAAACCTTTATTAAAGGCGTGGGTAATAACAATATTATTACCATGTGCCTTATCTATTTATTAGCAGGTGCTTTTTCTGCGGTTGCAGGGGCAACCGGTGGCGTTGACGCGGTTGTTAATGCTGGTCTCTCTCTTATTCCCCCTTCATTACTTCTGCCTGGTTTGTTTTTAATTGCAGCGGTTATCTCTACTGCGATGGGCACGTCAATGGGAACTATCGGTGCTATTGGCCCAATTGCTTATGCAGTATCAATGAAAACAGGGATTGATCCCGCATTAATGGCCGGTACCATTGTATCTGGCGCTATGTTTGGTGATAACCTATCAATAATTTCTGACACTACGATTGCAGCTACCCGTACGCAAGGCTGTGAAATGAAAGATAAGTTTAAAGAAAATCTTAAAATTGCGATTCCAGCCGCTATCCTTACTATTGCACTGTTGTTATTTTTAACGCCAGCTGCGCAAGTTGTTGAAACTAAAGACTACGATATTTTATTGGTGCTTCCTTATGCCTTTATTTTAGTACTGGCGGTAATGGGCTTTAATGTATTTGTAGTACTGTTAAGCGGTATTGTTTTCGCCGCATTGATGGGCTTTACCGGAAGCTATGAAGGCGCCAGCTTTGTAAAAGATATTTACCAAGGTTTTAGCGACATGCAGGAAATATTTTTACTGTCTATGTTTATTGGTGGCCTCTCTGAATTTATTCGTATTAATGGCGGCCTCGACTACATCGCGCAAAAAATTCAAGCAATCACTAAGGTCATTGCAAAATGGCATCGCAAGGTAGCGGATCAGTTAGGGATAGCTGCATTAGTGCTAACCAGCAATATGTGTATTGCTAACAACACAGTGTCTATTATTGTGACTGGCCCTATTGCTAAAAAGCTAGCTGACGATGGCGAAATTAGTGGTAAACGTTCTGCCAGTTTATTAGATATTTTTGCCTGTGTTACCCAAGGGTCTTTACCTTACGGCGCACAAGCACTTCTGCTTGGTGCTACATTTAAAATTAGCCCGTGGGAAGTATCAACCTCATCTTACTACTGCTTTATTTTAGCTTTTACCGCTATTGCGGTTATTTGTTTACGTCGTAATAAAGCTTAAATCTTCTTTAAACAGTGTATTAGCCACATGCTAGTACACTGTTTATGACAATAAATAATTAACAAATTAACCGTCTTTGCTATAATGTGGTATTCAGCGTGTCACATAAAATATGATTATGAAAATTAAAAACTTACTTCCTCTCGTTGCACTTAGTGCGTGTGCCTTAAGTTCAACAGCTACTGCTGCTAATTGGAGCAGTACTGCGCTTCATATTAACAACGGTAATCATAAAAACCCGTTCACTGAACAAAAATCAAATACCACGGTTTATTCATTGCAACATGCTTCAGGCCATGACTATGGAGATAACTTTTTCTTTATTGATTACAGCACTGATGGCAATGACGATAACTACCAAGATCAAGACTTTTACTTTGAAGGTTATTCTACGCTTAGCTTATCGGCCGTTATGGACGAAAAAGTAGCGTCTGGTGCGCTCGTTGATGTTGGCCTAACCATGGGTATTAATGCCGCAGGCGATGCTAAAGTTGTTAAATACTTACCGGGTGTAAAATTAAGCTGGGATGTACCTGGTTTTAACTTCTTCTCAACCCTTGTGACTGCCTATATTGATGATAGTGAAGGTGTTGCGAAAGGCGGTGCGCCAATTGAAACCAACAGCTGGATGTTTGACGTTGCTTTTGAATATCCATTTATGATTGGCTCACAAAAATTTAGTGTTAAGGGTCATGCGGAATATATTGCTGAGCGTGAAGATGAGTTTGGTAATGACGTACGCGCTTGGTTTTTAGCTCAACCTATTATTGTATGGGATATGGGGCATGCGCTAGAAATGAAAGAAAACACCTTACTGTTAGGTATGGAGTGGCAGTACTGGCATAACAAACTTGGTACAGATGTTACAGAGTCAGTTCCACAAGTACACATAGAGTGGACTTTTTAATAATTAAATACTTAACTATTAAAAAATAAAACCTGTCATTAGACAGGTTTTTTTATGGTTGATTACAACTTACACTGCGGATTTTTACCTTGTGCTTTAGCTGCTTTTTGCTCACTAAGCGCTTTACCCATTTGCGATTGTAAATTTGCAATACGGCTTGTTGGTGCTGGGTGAGTTGATAAAAACTCTGGCGTTGCCCCACTGCCCGCTTGACTCATATTTTGCCAAAGCGTAACAGACTCTTTAGGATTGAAACCTGCTTGCGCCATTAAATCTAAACCAATAACGTCAGCTTCTGTCTCATGTGAACGACTAAACGGTAAAACCACACCATATTGAGCGCCAAGACCAAGCCCTTGCATAATTTCATTACGGTATTGCACGTTACCCATTTCAAGCGCCGCACTGCCCACTTTCATTCCAGTTTGTAAAATAGAGCTTTGTGAAACACGTTCATTTGAGTGCTCTGCAATCACATGACCGACTTCATGACCTAAAACAGTTGCAAGCTGATCTTGATTTGTAGCAATTTTTAATAATCCAGTGTGCACGCCAATATAACCACCTGGCAATGCAAAAGCGTTTGCAGATTCATCTTCAAAGACCACCACTTCCCAATTTTGAGATGCATAATCTGTAGGAAGCACGGCTACTACTTTGTCAGCAATACAATTGACGTAACTGTTAACTTTTGGGTCTTTATTTACCGGCTGTGTTTTTTTCATTTGGGCAAAACTCGCAGTGCCCATTTGACTCATTTGTTGATCTGAATAAAGCGCAATCTGTGTGCGTCCAGTTGGTGATGTTTTACAACCTACTAATACTGCACTGGCAAGTACTGCCAAAACCAATTTCTTCATTATATTGCCCTAAAAAAGTTTGTTACTGAGTATAGAATACCAAACGCAGTGTTAGTTTAAAATCTTTGCTTTTTGCGATTAAACAATTAAGTTAGCAGGCAAACTAAGTTTATCCAACGCCATTGCCCTGCTATACTGCCCAACCTATATTCGTTGTTTTGAGTTTTTAAATGAGCGCTTCGGCTTCTTCTTTTAATACCCGTATTTTATTGCCTTTATTAGCCAGTATTGTCGCGATCACGCCTTTAGCCATCGATATGTACTTACCGGCTATGCTGGTAATTGCCAACGATCTCAATACTAGCATGCCAAATGTTCAAATCTCGTTGAGTATCTATTTAGCAGGTTATGCACTGGGCATGTTGTTTTTTGGCCCCATAGCCGATCAAATTGGCAGGCGTAAACTAGCGCGAATAGGGCTCAGTTTATTTGGCTTAAGTTCACTCGCTTTAGCATTTACCACTGAAGTGCATACTTTTTGGCTGTTAAGAGCAGTACAGGCATTTACAGGGGCGGCAGCTACGGTTGTGGTTCCAGGGATTATTAGACACATATATCAAAAAAATACTGCTAAGGGTATGTCGTACGTGTCTATGATTATGATGATAGCGCCTTTACTTGCCCCCTCTATCGGCTCAGTTATTTTAGGCTTTTCGCTTTGGTCGACTATTTTTATTGTTTTAGCGACTTATAGCTTTGTAATTTTACTTTTTGTGCAGCGTTATTTAATCGATATCCCGATATTTAAAAATGATCGAAAAGGGTTATCGCTATTCTTTTCGAGTTACAAAGTGGTATTAAGCAACCCGCACGCCCGCGCTGATATTTTAAGCTCGATGTTTGTGTCGTTTGGCTTTTTTTGCTTTTTAACCTCGGTTCCATATATTTACCTCGACTTATTTAAAGTATCGGAACAATTGTTTGGCCTGCTATTCGCTTTTAATGTAATGGCGCTGATGTTTGGTAACTTTTTAAATACTCGCGTAGTGCCACGTATTGGCTCACGAAAAATGCTTTATTACGGGCTAATGTGTGGTTTTTTATCTGGCACAGCATTACTCAGCTTTAGTGTGTTGCATTTATCGCTTTACTTTATTGTTGCGGCTATTGCCCCGTTAATGATGAGCTTAGGCATAATAGCAAGTAATGCAGATTCATTAATTTTGATGAAGTTTGAACAAAATACCGGAACTGCTACGGCGGTTATCGGCACCTTGCGTTTTGGTAGTGGCGCATTAGTAGGCCCTATATTAGCGGTAATGCATGCACAAAGTGCGGTTCCATTTTCTAGTTTAATGTTTAGTGCGGTGGTACTGACAATACTGGTGCAGTTAATACATTATTTTAAAGACAAAAAAAATGCCTCATAATGAGGCATTTTTAAATTGTATACTTAATTAAGCGTCAGCGGCTTTAGATACCATAACCATTGCAGGGCGTAATAAACGGCCGTTTAATGTGTAACCTTTTTGCATTACTGCTAAAACAGTATTTGGTGTTACATCGTTGCTTGGTTGGATTGACATTGCTTGATGAAAGTCTGGGTTAAACTGCTCACCTTGAGGGTTTACAATTTCAACACCAAATTTAGCTACCGCGTCGTTAAAGCTTTTCACTGTCATATCAATGCCTTCAAGTAAAGGCTTAAGCGTTTCATTTTCTTTATCAGAAAACTCAATAGCACGCTCTAAGTTATCTATAACAGGGAGTAATTCATTAGCAAACTTTTCTAGTGCAAATTTGTGTGCTTTTTCTACATCTTGTGCAGCGCGACGACGCATATTGTCCACATCTGCAGCAGCGCGAACTACGCTATCTTTTTGATCTGCAATAGTTTGCTTTGCAGTTTCAAGCTCGGCATATAACATAGCAATTTCTGCTTCAGGGCTTTGCTCTTGCTCAGCATGTTGTTCTGCTGCTTCAACTGCCGCCTCAACGTCAGCTTCCATTTGCGTCACTTCTTCGTTCAGTTCTACTTCTTGCTCTGGGTTTTGTGTCTGCTCAGACATAAAATATACGCTCCAATTCTTTACAACTGCGGTAATTATGGGGATTGAATAAAAAGATTCAAGAGCTCAATGGCTCTAATAATTTAAATTCTTGGATTATTTTCTCTAATTGCGCTGATTTTGGACAAATAACACAAAAACGACTTTGATATTCTTGGTTTTGAAAATACGGCACACTGATCACGATAAGATCATCACAGGAGCTAAAAGGTAAGTTTTCAGTATTGAGAATAGAGACCCCATTTTTAAAAGCGAGTTTATCTTCAACAAAATTTAAAAATGATACACCAATATTAAGGCTTTGCTCACAGTCTATTTTTTTATAAAGGTAGTTTTCGCCAACAACGATACTGTTATCTGAGCCTAATTTTTGGCTTAGCTCACGGGTCCATTGAGTTAAAGAGTCATGACAATTACGCGGAGCCGTATTGGCCATTGCCTGCATTCGGTAGAGGCCTTCAATTAAAGATTGTTGACTAAAAACCGTATTGAGCCAAGTAGCAAATTCATAGCGTTGGCTATCGCTAGGGTCATTAGGCTTATTAATACAAATATTGTGGCTCTGCCCTGCTCTGTCTAAGAGTAAAATAAGCCAGTTGTTTGCATCAAAGTCGAGCACTTCTACCCTAAATACCTGCTGTGTTCTAACCTGCGGTAGCCCCACACAACAGCATACTTGGTAACGTTGACTCAAGCCATGCGCTAGCTCAACCAATTGTGCCTGCTCAGGTTGCCAATAATTAGCAATATCATTGAGCGTAAAAAACTCATCAAACCAATAGTCAAACCCATCATTGGTTGGCACTCGGCCAGCCGATGTATGTGGTGAATACAACAAGCCTATTTTTTCAAGGCGCGCCATCGCGTTACGCACAGTGGCAGAGCATACCGCCATACCTTTTTGCTTTGCAATTTTTGTTGACGGCACAGGTAAGCCATCGCCATTACAGTACATACTCATAACAGCGGCAAATATTTGCTGATCTCGTGGGTTTAGTTTCATGTTATCTACATCTTTATGCATAGCTATTATATCGGGGCTAAGTATTATTATTTCAAGTATAAAAAATACAATAAATCTAAATTTTACAGTGAATTAATTAAATCCGCTGGTTATTACTAAGATCTGTGTTTTCAAACACTTCTGTTTTAGGTTACTCTACAAATATTAGAACTCTCAGTGTATTTATTATGGACTCTCCCTTTAACACTATCGGCTTAATTGGTAAGCCAAATCATCCTAATGCTGCCGCTACTTTACAACGATTACATACGTTTTTATTAGCTTTAGGCTTTGAGGTGATTGTTGAAAAACGTACAGGGAGTCAACTTAGTGATGTACCGAGCGACAAACTCGTAAAGCTCGTTGATTTAGGCGAGCGTGCCGACTTAGCGATTGTGGTTGGAGGCGATGGCAACATGCTGGGTGCTGCACGGGTGCTTGCTCGCTTTGATATAGCCGTAATTGGTGTAAATAGGGGTAATTTAGGCTTTTTAACTGATTTGAATCCAGAAGGGTTTGAGGGTAGCTTAGAACAGGTACTCAGCGGCGATTACATTGAAGAAAAACGTTTTTTATTAGAAGTTGAAGTGTATCGTCATAACGAACTTAAAAGCGCTAATTCTGCAGTAAACGAAGCAGTGCTTCATGCTGATAAAGTAGCACATATGATTGAGTTTGAAGCCTTTATAAACGATGACTTTGTATTTTCACAACGTTCCGATGGTTTGATTGTGTCGACTCCAACAGGCTCAACGGCATACTCTTTATCGGGCGGTGGGCCTATTTTAACACCAGAGCTTAATGCAATGTCACTGGTTCCGATGTTTCCACATACTTTATCAAGTCGCCCTTTAGTGGTGGATGCTGACAATGAAGTGCGTTTAAAGCTTAGTTTAGAAAATACTGATAGCTTACAAGTAAGCTGTGACAGCCATGTTGTACTCGCCGTATTACCGGGTGATGAGGTAGTTATACGTAAAGCTGACAAAAAATTACGCTTAATCCACCCAAAAAATTATTCTTATTATAATGTGCTACGTAAAAAGCTAAATTGGGGTAGCCGGTTATACTAATTTTATTGCCAAACATGCAACTTTAGCGCAAAATATCGGGCTAGAATTTTTAAATATCATCAGGAAAAAGTAGTAATGACTTATGTAGTGTTTCTTGCTTTATTATTATTAATTACTTTACTTGGCAGTTACTTGCTAATTGAGAGTAATCGAAAAAAAACCATTGAAGCAAAGAAAAAACTGTTTAACGAGCGCGTAGCAAGTACTCAATCACGTTTAAAAATAAAACTAAACGAATTACTTGATGCAAATGTCATCAGTGCTAAACACCTTCCTCGAATTCAAGCAGTTGTAAGTAACTTTTTCGTGGTACAGCCTCACACCGATGAAAATTTAGTTAAGTTGGAATCGTTATGTGACCAACTTATTAACATACTTAACGAAGAGCTTATAAAAACCTATAAAAGTAATAATAGCCAAGCATTTGCCGACAGCACTCAATATTTTATAGCAGAGTTGCCAGCTCAAGGTATTTTATACAATAAAAATTTTTACCAAGAAGTCCTTCCTACGTTAATCTTAAAGTTGAAAACTGAAGACAACATACAACCAGTTGATAATATTGATCTTAACGATGAAACCCTCCCTATTGATGAAGAAAAAAAAACACTAATTGAGTCCAGCCTTGCTTAAAATATAGAAATTTAATTTGCAATAAACCAAAATACTGTATAAATTAACAGTTAATTCACTGGATGGATGAACAGTATGTTAATTGGTTTAGAAATTAAAAATTTTGCAATTGTAAGTAATTTAAGCACTGAATGGCATTCGGGCATGACCGCTATTACCGGTGAAACGGGTGCGGGTAAATCAATCGCTATTGATGCGTTATCATTGTGCCTTGGAGAACGAGCAGAGGCTTCAGCTGTGCGCCCAGGCACTGATAAAGCCGAGGTAAGTGCGCAATTTGATTTAAGCAATTTGCCACACGCCCATGCATTTCTAGAAGAGAACATGCTTAATAATGACGATAACGAATGTCTACTTCGTAGAGTTGTTTGCAAGAATGGCCGCAGCAAAAGCTACATTAATGGTAGCCCTGTCACCGCTGCACAGCTAAAAGAGCTAGGCCAATATTTAATTTCTATACACGGTCAACATGCACACCAGCATCTATTAAAAGCAGAGCATCAATTACAGCTACTGGATGCTTACGCCGGGCACCAAAATCTAGTTAATGCTGTAAGCCAACGCTATAAACGTTATGCTGATTTACAAAAAGAATTTAAACAACTAGAACACCACCAACAACAACAAGCTGCGCAAAAACAATTATTAGAATATCAAGTGGCTGAGCTTGATGAATTTGCGTTGCAAGCTGGTGAGTTTGAACAAATAGAAGCAGAGCATTATAAGCTCAGTAACAGCCAAACTATTTTGCAATCTTGTCAGCGCGAGCTACAACATTTATACGAAAGTGATGAGCAAAATGCGTGCTCTCTTTTACAACACAGCGCACAACAATTTAATGAACTTGCACATTATGATGAAACCCTGGCCAATGTAGCAGCATTACTGACAGAAGCAGCGGTTCAAGTTGAAGAAGCAAGCAGAGAAATACGCAATTATACAGAACAAGCTGACTTAGATCCTACTCGCTTAACGGAAGTAGAAAACAGACTCAGCGGCGCTATGGATTTAGCAAGAAAACACCATATAAAGCCACAAGAGCTCGTTGAGTTTCATCAAAATGTAACACAAGAACTAGACTCTATAAGCAGTAATAGTTCGCGCCTCGAACAGCTTGAAGGTGAAATTGCAGATGCTCTTGAAGATTATCAAACGGCTAGTGAGGAATTAAGTGCTAGCCGTCATCAATATGCTAATACACTTAATGGCTTGATCAGCGAAAGTATGGCTAACTTATCTATGGAAAATGGCGTATTTGAAATAGCTCTTACAGCACATACCGATCGCTCTCCTAATAGTTTAGGTTTTGATAATGTATCGTTTTTAGTATCAACAAACCCAGGGCAACCATTACAACCTCTAGCAAAAGTAGCCTCTGGTGGTGAGTTATCACGCATTAGTTTGGCTATTCAAGTTATTATTGCCCAAAAAGTAACGACTCCAACACTTATATTTGATGAAGTAGATGTCGGTATTTCTGGCCCTACAGCTGCTGCAGTTGGTAAACTGCTGCGCCAATTAGGTAAATCGACACAGGTAATTTGTGTAACCCATTTACCGCAAGTGGCCAGTAGCGCTCATCAGCAATTTTTTGTTGCCAAAGAAATTGCAGACGGTGAAACGTTTACTCATATGCTGTCATTAAATAAAGATGGCAGGGTTAATGAAATTGCGCGTTTGCTAGGGGGTGATAACATTAGCAAAACAGCTAAAGCAAATGCGAAAGAGCTTATAAAAGCGCACGGATAAAATTATACATTTATAGTGCGTTACCTTGATACGGTGAGGATACCTTGATGCAAACAACGGTCATTTATTTTGGCTTAGCAATTAACTGGCTACTACTTATAGTTAGTGTACTTTTAGCAATGTTTAGCAAGTTTAAACACACACAATTTAAACAAGGATTATATCGTTTTTTAAATGTGGCATTAATTGTACATATTGTTATTGCTGTTATGTTAGTTTTTAGCAGCACAGCTATTACTGGCTTAATAACACTTAGTTTGTTGGTTATTGGCCTACAACTTGTTTGTAACGTTATCTGCTATAAAAGTGTGAAACGTCGACAAGCCAGAGTGAAACCGAGCCTTGATCACTTCTCGATGGATTAACTAACATAGCGTTTAAAAATGCCCGCAACCTGTGTATTGCGGGCATTTTTATTTGTAAAACTGAGGGAATAAAAAAGCAAACCCGAAGGTTTGCTTTTGACTCCATTCTAACAAAAGAATTATTTACACTTTTAAATAATCCATAATGCCTTCTGCAGCATTACGCCCCTCAAAAATAGCAGTAACCACTAAGTCTGAACCACGAACAATATCACCACCAGCAAATATTTTAGGATTAGTAGTTTGATGTGTAAATTCACCTTGCTCAGGTGCATTAATACCGCCCCAGTGGTTAATTTCTACATCGTACTGTTCTAACCAGTCCATTTTATGAGGCTTAAAGCCAAATGCCATAATCACTTGTGTAGCTTCAATAATGTGCTCTGATCCGGGTACTTCCTCAGCGCGACGACGGCCATTTTCATCTGCCTCGCCAAGCTGAGTTTTTACCATTTTAACGCCGGCTACAGCACCTTTGTCATCAAGTACAATCCCTTTAGGCTGAACGTTATAAGTAAAAATTACGCCCTCTTCTTTTGCATTTTTTACTTCGCGTTTTGAGCCAGGCATGTTCTCTTCATCACGACGGTACGCACAGGTCACCTTTAACGCATTATGACGAATTGATGTTCGCACACAATCCATTGCTGTATCACCACCACCTAGTACCACTACTTTTTGGTTTGCCATATCAATGCAAGCTTGTTTAGACTCATCGTAACCCATAACACGATTAGTGTTACCAATTAAGAATGGCAGGGCATCATGCACCCCCGGTGCATCTTCGTTCTCAAGCCCTGCACGCATACTTTGATAAGTCCCCACTCCCAAAAATACAGCGTCATACTCATTAAGAATTTCATCCATGCTAATGTCTTTACCTACTTCGACATTAAGTTTAAATTCAACACCCATTTCGGTAAATATTTCGCGACGTTTTTGCATGACTTCTTTTTCTAATTTAAAAGAAGGAATACCAAAGGTTAACAACCCACCAATTTCAGGGTGACGGTCAAATACCACAGGCTTTACGCCATTACGTACTAGAATATCAGCACAGCCTAACCCTGCTGGCCCAGCACCAATAATAGCCACTTTTTTATCAGTCCATGTCACATAAGACATGTCTGGCTTCCAGCCCATTTTGAACGCGGTATCGGTGATATATTTTTCAATATTACCGATTGTTACCGCTCCAAATTCTTCATCTAACGTACATGAGCCTTCGCATAAGCGGTCTTGTGGGCATACTCTTCCACACACCTCTGGCAAACTGTTAGTACGGTGCGAAAGCTCAGCGGCCTCTAAAATGCGCCCTGTACGGATCAGTTTTAACCATTGTGGAATATAGTTATGTACTGGACATTTCCACTCACAATAAGGGTTACCGCAATCAAGGCAGCGATCTGCCTGTGAATTAACTTGGTTTTCTGAAAAGGGTTCATAAATTTCTACGAACGATTTTTTACGCGACGAGATTGGTTTCTTGCGTGGGTCTACACGCTGCACGTCTATAAATTGATATACATTTTCGCTCATACTGCCCCCTTATTGCGCTTGAACACGTAGTTCGGCGCTACTGCGAGCGCGATGCCCGAGTAAACTTTTTACGTCACTTGATTTAGGTTTTACTAATTTGAACATCGGTAAATAAAGTTCAAAGTTAGCTAAAATAGTTTCTGCTCTGCATGAGCCTGTTAGCTCTAAATGGTCAGCAATTAAGCCGCGTAAATGCTCTTGATGTGAACTCAAATCATCTAAAGTAACCACTTCAACCAACTCTGGGTTAATGCGTTTCTCAAAATCACCTCGTTCATCTAAAATATAAGCAAAACCACCGGTCATACCTGCACCAAAGTTAACTCCTACATTACCAAGTACACATACCACGCCACCGGTCATATATTCACAACCATTATCACCAACACCTTCAACAACAGCTTGCACACCCGAATTACGCACAGCAAAACGCTCACCAGCACATCCGGCTGCAAACAATTTACCGCCAGTGGCACCATATAAACAGGTATTACCTACGATGGTTGCTTTGTGACTTTCAAATGACGAACCCAGTGGTGAGCGAACGACTAGCTTACCGCCCGCCATCCCTTTACCAACGTAATCGTTAGCATCACCAACTAGAGTCATTTCAAGGCCGCCAGCATTCCATACCCCGAATGACTGGCCAGCTGTACCATGAAGTTCAATCACCACTGGATCTGCTGCCATACCTTGATTACCGTGCTTATCAGCAATATAACCAGAAAGCATTGCGCCAACCGATCTATCGGTATTACATATACGACTCACTAATGAAATGCCGCTTGAATTATCAATTGCCTCTTTTGCCTTGCCTAGCAAGCTCTCATTTAACTCACCTAAATAGTGCGAGCTATTTGGTGCACTGCAAAACAGTGTTTCACCCGTTGGGTTGTTTGGCTGAGCGATAACCGCTGATAAATCTATTTTTTGTTGTTTGGCTGTTTTGCCTTCAATGGCTTCGAGTAAATCTAAGCGACCAATCAAATCGGTTAGGTTTGCAACACCTAAACTTGCCATAATTTCACGCGCTTCTTGAGCTATAAACTTAAAGTAGTTCATCGCCATTTCTGGTAAGCCGTGATAATGCTTTTGGCGCAGTGTATCGTCTTGGGTTGCTACACCAGTAGCACAGTTATTTAAGTGACAAATTCGTAAGTATTTACAGCCTAACGCCACCATAGGTCCGGTACCAAAACCAAAACTTTCAGCGCCTAAAATGGCTGCTTTGATGATATCAAGGCCCGTTTTTAAACCACCATCTGTTTGCAGGCGAATACGATGACGAAGGCCATTTTCGACAAGTGCTTGTTGCGTTTCTGCAAGGCCAAGCTCCCACGGGCTGCCAGCATATTTAACCGAGGTTAAGGGACTTGCACCCGTGCCACCATCGTAGCCTGAGATAGTAATTAGATCGGCATACGCTTTTGCAACACCGGTTGCAATTGTTCCTACGCCCGGTTCAGATACCAGTTTTACTGAAATCAGTGCCTTTGGGTTTACTTGCTTTAAATCAAAAATAAGCTGAGCTAAATCTTCAATAGAGTAAATATCATGATGCGGTGGCGGTGAAATTAGTGTCACGCCTGGTACCGAGTAACGAAGCTTGGCAATATAGGGCGTTACTTTTTCACCTGGTAACTGCCCGCCTTCGCCCGGCTTAGCGCCTTGAGCCACTTTTATTTGAATAACATCCGCACTGCGTAAATAATGAGGTGTTACACCAAATCGACCTGAGGCCACTTGTTTAATCCGTGAATTTTTTTCTGTACCGTAACGAAGTTTATCTTCGCCACCTTCGCCAGAATTTGAGCAACCACCTAAACGGTTCATAGCAATGGCTAGTGCTTCATGCGCCTCT
The DNA here is from genome assembly GCF_030407535.1 of Pseudoalteromonas sp. APC 3224. GTDB lineage: Bacteria > Pseudomonadota > Gammaproteobacteria > Enterobacterales > Alteromonadaceae > Pseudoalteromonas. The sequence continues at coordinate 42,443 of NZ_JASDDF010000024.1, forward strand.
GGTGATAATGCACCAATACTCATCGCTGCAGAATCAAAACGTTTATAAAGCTCAGTGGCAGGCTCTACCTCATCAATGCTTATACCCTTTTCTGGCAGTTTTAAAGCCAACATATCGCGCAAAGTCGCGACTGGACGGTGATTAACTAGCTTTGCGTATTCGCTGTAATCACTATACTCGCCGCTACGTACTGCTTTTTGTAGCGTTTGAATAACATCAGGATTATAAGCATGATACTCGCCGCCGTGAACGTACTTAAATAAACCGCCATGGCTTAATAATTTACGTTTACTAAGCGCCAGTTTATGCAAGCTTTGCTGATCATCATCAAAGTCGCTAAAACACGCCCCTTTTATGCGACTTGCAACGCCCTTAAAACACATCTCAACAATCGCGTCCGATAAGCCAACCGCTTCAAACAACATCGAACAACGATATGAAGCCACGGTGCTAATACCCATTTTCGACATGATTTTGTACAAGCCTTTATTAATTGCTTGACGATAAGCCAGTGTCACTTCGCAGTATGACTTATTAATTACCTTGCTATCGCTCATGGCCACAAGTGACTCATACGCTAAATACGGGTAGATTGCGGTTGCACCGAAGCCAAGTAGAACAGCAAATTGATGCGCGTCACGAACGCTGCCGGTTTCAATAATGATGTTAGACTCACAGCGTAAGTTATTATCTACCAAGCGTTTTTGTACCGCACCCACCGCCATAGCTGCAGGAATAGGTAATTGATTGTCATCAAAGTTACGATCCGTTAATACCAGCATAATGCAGCCTGATGCTGCTTTTTCTTGTGCTTCATCACAAACACGCTTAACGGCGTTTTCAAGTCCTTCTTCTATGGTGTAAGTAATGTCAATCTTACAGTAACTGTAGTGTGCTTCATCGGCATTGAGTAGCTGCTGCATATCAGCGTACATTAAAATAGGCGTATCAAATTGTAGGCGTTTAGCATGCCCTGTAGTTTCATTAAATACGTTTTGTTCACTGCCAATACACGTTGCCAACGACATTACATGGTTTTCACGTAACGGATCGATTGGCGGATTAGTCACTTGGGCAAACTTCTGGCGGAAATAATCGTAAAGTGAACGATGCCCTTCGCTTAGGACGGCAAACGGCGTATCGTCACCCATTGAACCGGTAGCTTCTTGACCATTTTCACCCATAACACGAATAACGCTGTCTAGCTCTTCATTGGTATAGCCAAACATCTTTTGATATTTAGCAAGGGTATCATCATCGAATGACCGATTACCTGCATCTTGCTCAGTCAGTGCTTCAAAAGGCGTTAAGCGCTTAACGTTTTCTTCTAACCACGACTTATATGGATGACGTGATTTTAAATCTTGGTCAATTTCATCTGAATGCCAAATTTTTCCGAGTTTGGTATCAATAACCAGTAGCTCGCCTGGGCCAACACGTCCTTTTTCTACCACCTCGTCAGCGGTGTAATCCCAAATTCCCACCTCAGAAGCTAAAGTAATAAAACCATCTTGAGTAATAATATAACGCGCTGGACGCAAACCATTACGGTCTAGGTTACAGGCTGCAAAGCGCCCATCAGACATAACAATGCCTGCAGGGCCATCCCACGGTTCCATATGCATAGAATTAAAATCATAGAACGCACGTAAGTCGTCATCCATAGCTCGATTTTTTTGCCATGCTGGCGGCACTAGCATGCGCATCGCACGGAATAAATCCATACCACCAGCTAAAAATAGCTCCAGCATATTATCGAGGCTAGATGAGTCAGACCCTGTCTCATTAACAAACGGCGCTGCGCTTTGTAAATCAGGAATAAGTGGCGAAGCAAATTTATAAGAACGGGCACGTGCCCATTGGCGGTTACCTTCAATAGTATTAATTTCACCATTGTGCGCTAAATAACGAAATGGTTGCGCTAAAGGCCAGCGAGGCTGTGTGTTTGTAGAGAAGCGTTGATGAAAAACACAAATAGCACTAGTCATGCGAATATCCGCAAGATCAAGATAAAAATTAGGCAAGTCAGCAGGCATCATTAAGCCTTTATATATTGTGACTAGCCCAGATAAGCTCGCAATATAAAATGATTCATCGTCCATTAGACGCTTTTCTGCACGACGACGTGCAACATACAAGCGGCGTTCTAAATCTTTAGAACGCCAACCTTCTGGCGCACTAATAAAAATTTGTTCAAAACCTGGCAATTGTTTTAGAGCAATAGGTCCTAACATTGATGGATCAGTTGGAACCACACGCCAGCCCAAAATATTTAGCGTTTCTTTTTCTAGTTCTTCGCTTAAAACATCTTTGGCTGCTTGTGCTAGTACCGGATCAGCATTGAGGAAGATCATCCCAACGGCGTAATTTTTACCTAAATGCCAATTATTCTCGGCAGCAATAGCCCGAAAGAAGCTGTCTGGTTTTTGTAATAACAAGCCACAACCATCACCCGTTTTACCATCAGCAGAAATACCACCGCGGTGCTGCATGCGATCTAAACCGGTGATCGCCGTACGAATGAGTCGGTGACTCGCTTGGTTATTAACTTGGGCTATTAAGCCAAAGCCACAATTATCTTTTTCTAGTTTTGAGTCATATAACATGGACCCCTCCCCTTGCTGCGCTGTTAACGTGGATGAACGGCTCGACGATTTGCTAACAGACGAACAAAATTAGCGTTATTCCACCCTTGAGTCAATATTTTTATGAATACATATTCATTATATTGAATATATTTCAACTTAATTAAAAATCATAAAATAATGCCAATCATTAACATTTGCATGGATATCGGATCGAAAAATAGATTGACACCGGTGTTATTTTTAAAAACTTGTAAACAAAAAGCATGCACGACTAGCAGTTTACGTAAACGTAAGGTTAGCTAAAAATGAATAACTATTCATTAGGTGCTATTTCCTCTTTTGTGCTGTATTAGTAATTCATCTGAACACGACATTTAATTACAGCGGCTTCTATTAGCGCATAGTTTATTCAATAGATTTAAACGCTCCCCTCATGTTATGCATTAATTAACAACTTGCTTTGCTTTACGTTGAGGTAACCTCATCCCATAGACAAATCAAAAAAGTGCCCGCAGCGGACACTTTTTATGTCCGCGGACATGTAAAACAAAAAGGGTAAAGTTAAAAATCAAATAAATTCAATAAGATAAAAAATGGCATGCTATTCGAATACAGCATAACTATATAAATTTTGAGGATGTTCGAATGTTTACTATTGGCTTATTTTTAATTTCACCAATTATTCTGTTTATTGCCTCGCTAATGATTACTGTGTTTGAAAAACACTAAGAGAATGAATAATGATTAAAGACACTAGCGGGCAAGACACGCAAATCTCACGACCTATAAATTTTAAAAAATACATCAGGCTGTTTATATTTATTGTGGGCCTAGTTTCTCTATGTGTATATGCACTATTAAATGCTGATCAAGAAGGTACTATCTCGGTTGATAGAGTAAGCCTACAAATAGCCACGGTGGTGCGCCAATCGCTAATACGCGATGTTGCAGCCAGCGGTAAAATTGTGGCCGCCAGAGCACCAAAAGTTTACAGCCCTGAACGAGGCTTTGTTTCATTGAAGGTTAATGCTGGTGACTCAGTAAAACTGCATGATGTAATAGCCATGGTTGATAGTCCTGAGCTCACAAACGAATTAAAGCAGCAACAGTCTGTTTTAGCTCGTCTTGAGGGCGAGCTACAACGTAAACACCTTGAGGCACGCCGCCAATCATTAAGCTTAAATAAAGCACTTGATCTAGCACAAGTAGAGTTAAACGCTGCCGATAGAGAAAATCGCAGAGCGACCTTGTCAATGCAAAAAAATGTGATCAGTCAAATTGATCACGAAAAAGCCATTGATGAGCTTGCCCGTGCAAAACTCTCTTATAAACATGCAGAGCAAGAAGTTGAATTGTCCAAAGATACACTTGCTTTTGAACTACAGGCCGCTAAACGAGATGTCACTCGTCAACAACTGATTGTCGGTGATCTACTTCGTAAAGTTAATAACTTAACAATTAAAGCCACTGTGTCAGGGATTGTAGGTAACTTACTAGTTCAACAAAGAGAAGCGGTAACACAAAGCCAACCATTAATGACTTTAGTTGATTTGAGTAATTTTGAAGCAGAGCTACAAGTCCCTGAAAGTTATGCAAATGAGCTTGGTTTAGGTATGGACGTAGAGATAACAATGGGCGCTAGCAAAGTGATGGGCGCCCTCTCTGCCATTTCACCAGAAGTAAATAATAGAGAAGTCACAACGCGTGTACGTTTTGACAAAGACATGACGGGTATCAGACAAAACCAACGATTAACAGCACGTATTTTATTAGAAAATCGTGACGATGTTTTACAAGTTAAGCGTGGGGCATTTTTACAACAAGGCGGTACACAGGTTTATAAAATTACCGGTGATACAGCTCAGCTCATTGATATTTCAATTGGTGCAACCAGCATTAATGCGGTTGAGTTAATCTCAGGGGTTCAAGCTGGCGATGAATTGATTATCTCAAGCTATAACAGTTTCAAACACACACACACATTATTACTTCGCTAACAATCGCGTAGAACCAAACAACAAAAGGAAAAAGCATGTTAAAGATGAATAATATAAGTAAAGTATATCAAACAGAAATGGTTCAAACCCATGCATTACGTGATTTTAATCTACACGTTGATGAAGGCGAATTTATTGCTGTTACAGGCCCTAGCGGATCAGGAAAAACGACCTTTTTAAATATAGCTGGAATGTTAGAACCCTTCTCTGCAGGTGAATATTTACTTGATGGAATTGATGTAGGTAAGTTAAACGATAACCAGCGCGCAGATTGTCGAAATCAAAAAATAGGCTTTATCTTCCAAGGGTTCAATTTAATACCTGACTTAAACTTATATGAAAATATTGAAGTACCGCTACGTTATAGAGGTATTAAAGCCGCAGAGCGTAAACGTCGCATTGAAAAATGTTTAGAACAAGTTGGTCTTGCCTCTCGGGCAAAACATTTGCCACAGCAACTCTCTGGCGGACAGCAACAACGAGTAGCCATAGCACGCGCGCTTGCTGGCGAGCCACGATTTTTACTTGCCGATGAACCAACCGGTAATCTCGACAGCCTTATGGCTCGTCAAGTAATGGAGCTGCTTGAACAAATCAATCGCGATGGCGCGACCATCATTATGGTGACCCATGATCCTGAGCTTGCTCGCAGAGCGCCAAGAAACATTCAGGTGGTCGATGGACAACTTGCCGACTTTACGCTGTATCAAGGCGCACAAAACCTTAAAAATGTTGCAGGAGCGTAAGCCATGCTATTACATTACCTCGATTTAAGTTGGCGTAGCTTTAAGCGCACTCCTCTGGTGAGTTTCTTAATGGTGCTGGCGATTGCCATTGGGATTGGTGTAACCATGACCAGTTTAAGCGTTTATCATATGATGTCAGCAGATCCGATCCCGCATAAAAGCAGTCAATTGTATAACGTACAATTACAAACCATGGATGAAGGTCACACGTGGTGGACGGGTGACGATATCCCCATGCAATTGACTTATCAAGATGCCGTAAATTTACATAATGCGCCTACTCCAGATAAAAAAGTAGCCATGATGCGCACTGGTTTCTCTGTGTATTTAGACTCAGATAAAGTTAAGCCGTTTACTGGTGAAGCACGCATGACCACACCTGACTTTTTTAGCATGTTTGATGTGCCATTTATTTATGGCGGTGTGTGGAGTGATCAACAAGAGCAATCTGCAGCCCCTGTTTTGGTGATTTCAAAAGAGCTGAACGATAAGTTGTTTGCGGGTAAGAACTCCATCGGCAAACTAGTCTATTTGGATGACGATAGCTACCAAATTGTCGGTGTCATTGATGACTGGCCCCTCAACCTTAAATATTACGATTTAAATAACGGCGCTTTTGATAAAATAGCAGACCTATTTTTACCCTTCAGTTTAATTAAAGCAAAAGAGCTCACCAGCTGGGGCAATAGTAATGGCTGGAAACATGAAAATATAAATACCTATGCCGATAGATTGCAATCGGAAATAGTGTGGATCCAATTTTGGGCTCAGCTTGATACACCAGAGCAAAAAACCGCTTACGGTGATTACCTCACATCTTACATTGAAGAGCAAAAAAAGCGTGGCCGCTTCACGCGAGAAAAACCTGAATATAGCCTGCGTGATGTAAACCAATGGATGGAATACAACAATGTCGTTAGTGAAGATAACAAAATACTGGTTAGTTTAAGCTTTGTGTTTTTAGCGGTGTGTTTAGCTAATATTTTAGGTCTTTTACTAGCAAAGTTTTTACGCCGTGCTCCAGAAGTCGGCGTGCGCCGAGCACTCGGGGCAAGTAAGCGACAAGTCTTTCTACAGCATTTAGTAGAAGTAGCCATGCTTGGTTTTATCGGCGGTTTGCTCGGTATTGTACTTGCACAAATTGGCCTGCTCGGGGTAAGGCAAAGTTACGAATATTACAAAAACATAGCCACGATGGATTTAGCCATGTTATTAAGTGCCCCAGTTATCGCAATAACTACTTGCATTATTGCTGGGCTTTACCCTGCTTGGCTAGTGTGTAAAACCAACCCTGCCATTTACTTAAAGAGCCAATAAGGAGCTAATCATGTTAGAAATAAAACCAATATTTCATGCCCTTTGCCGCTCAAAGGTAGGCGCAATATTACTTTTAATTCAAATTGCAATTACGACAGCCATTGTCAGCAATGCGGCGTTTATCATTCAAGATAGAATCGCTTTTTTAAACCAAGAAACCGGCTACCCAGAGCAAGACTTGTTTAAGTTCAATGTGATGACCTTTGGGAAAGACGTTGATGCTAGCCAGCAGTTTGAATTGGACGAAGCCATGTTAAGAGCCCTACCAGGGGTTGAGAGTGCAGCGCAAAGTAGCAGTATTCCGTTATCTGGTAGTGGCAGCGCTTCCGGCTTTAATTTAAAACCTGCACCACAAGAAAGTAAAAATGTGCGCACTGCTTACTTTTTTATTGATGAGCACGGCCTAGACACATATGGCGTAAAATTAATTGCTGGGCGTAATTTTACTGAGGCTGAAGTACTCATTACAAATTCACCGACAGATAGAACAACTAATGTCACTGTCGTTACTGAGGCGTTAGCCAATGAGCTTTTCCCTGAGGGCAATGGCCTTGGTAAGACCGTTTATTTTGGTGACTTACCCCTACAAATTATTGGGATCACAGCGCCAATGAAAGGCCCTTGGCTAAAAGATAGTCACCCCAATAATGTCGCGCTTATTCCGTATATTCAAGGCAAAACTTACGCACAATTTGCTGTAAGAACAAAGCCAGGACAACGCGCAGCTGTAATGAAACAAATCGAAAATGCGATGCTCAATAATTATAGTAAGCGGGTGATCAACAATATTAAAGGTCTTGATGAACTTAAAGATCAATATATGGCTGCAGATAAACTTATGATGCGTATGTTAATTGTGCTCATAACCATACTGGTATTGGTAACCGCACTGGGCATTTTTGGTTTGACGCTATTTAATATAAACAAACGTACCAAGCAAATTGGAACCCGTCGTGCTTTAGGCGCTCGTAAATCTGCAATTGTTAATTATTTTTTAGTTGAAAATGCGCTGATTTGCATTGCTGGCTTATTTTTAGGTGCTATTTCAGCACTTTTACTCGGTCAGTTATTAATGCAACATTTTTCAATAGCGGCATTACCATCAAGTTATATTGCTGTCACGGCAGTCATGGTGTTTACAATGAGTCTTTTGGCTGTATTTGGCCCAGCTAAACGCGCGGCAAATATTTCGCCGAGTATCGCAACCCGAACCATATAGCACAGCTCCCAACCTATGCTACACTGGCTAAACGCGGTGTAGCATTTTCAATATTTAAATAATAATAAACAGCGATTAAATTAACATGGAAAAAATACTTATCGTTGATGATAATCCTGCAATTTTAGATGCTTTGTCATTATTGCTAGAGATTCACGACTATAAAGTGGTTACTGCAAATAGCCCATTTGAAGCTATTTAAATTGTGCAATACCAGCGTATTGCACTTGTACTTCAAGATATGAACTTTAGTAACGACACAACTTCAGGAGAAGAGGGAAAGTTACTCTTTTATCAACTCAGAGAGCTAAATCCCCATCTACCCATTATTCTGATCACTGCATGGACCGAGCTTGAAACAGCCGTTGAACTTGTCAAAGCCGGTGCGGCTGATTATTTACCAAAACCATGGGATGATGCCAAACTTCTTACCTGTGTTAATAACCTAATTGAACTAGGAAAGACCAAAAAACAAAATCAAACCTTATTGCGCCACCAGCAAGAGCGGGATGCATCTATAGAAAATGCTAATTTAGTAGGTTTAATTTATCGCAGTACGGCCATGGAGCAATTAGTTAAAATGGCATTACAAGTCGCCAAATCTGATGTCTCTGTATTAATAACAGGCCCAAATGGCAGTGGTAAAGAGCGCATAGCACAAATTATTCAAGCAAACTCACCTCGCCAAAATGCTGCGTTTATTACGGTCAATGCAGGTGCCCTTCCCCATCAACTAATAGAAGCAGAATTATTTGGTGCAGAAGCAGGTGCTTTTACAGGGATCACAAAACAAAGGATTGGTCGATTTGAAGCGGCTGATGGTGGCACATTATTTTTAGATGAAATAGGTAATCTCCCTTTATCAGGACAAATGAAGCTCCTACGGATTTTACAAACGGGAGAATTCGAGCGCTTAGGTTCAACCCAGACCCGAAAAGTTAATGTCCGTGTAATATCAGCGACCAATGAAAACCTAACAGATGCAATCAGCAAAGGGCTATTTAGAGAAGACTTATACTACCGCTTAAATGTAATTGAACTTAACCTGCCAAGTCTTAATCAGCGACCGGATGACATACTTCCTCTTATTCGTCATTTTTTAGTAGAACGTGAGCTGGACTTACAATGCGAAAACCTACTTTTAGCCCATTCATGGCCCGGTAATGTTCGTGAACTTGAAAATGCATGTAAACGTGTCAGTGTGCTCAAACCCAGCGGTGAGATAAGCATCGACGACTTTGGTTTAACTCCTATTACGCCTCAAACACACACTCAAAAAGTAGAGCCTAACAAACAACAAATTGAGGATGCCATGCGTTTACATAAAGGGGTGATTGCCAAAGTAGCACGTGAGTTTGGACTCAGCCAACAAGCACTCTACCGTCGTCTTGATAAGTTTGAGATTGCCTACTGATGAAAAAATCAAGATACCGCTTCTCTTTAACTTCTAAAGTGATTTTAGTATGTGTATTTTCCTCTGTGATCCCTGTTTTTATCTGTTGTTGGCTGCTGGGTGTTGACGCTATAAAAACAACAGTAAGTGTTATTTTCACAGCCACTCTAAGTAGCTTATTGGCTCATCGACTCAGCGGTAAACTGGTCCAAGGTATTACTTCATTAGAAACTGGCTTATTAAATTTTAAAGATGGGGAACTATCGACTTTACTGGCCTATAACCATAATGATGAATTAGGTCATTTGTGTCAGCTTTACAATCAAACTGCCAAGCAATTAAGACAAGAAAAGCAATGGGTTTACCAACGAGAGTTGATGCTTGATAAGGTATTACAAAACGCCCCTCAAGCTGTATTATTGGTAAATGACAATGATTTTATTGTTTATAGTAACCATAGTGCGAGAGATTTTTTTAATGCAAGTACAGCCCTTGAAGGCGAGAAAATCTCACCATTATTGTCTAAAGCCCCACAGCAAATAATTAATGCCGTTAATAAAGGCGTAGATGGTTTATTTATTCTCGATAAAGCAGAACAAGAACCGCAAACATGGCACCTTTCAATGGGTCGCTTATTGCTTAACAACCAACACCACAGGTTGTTTGTATTTAAACAGCTGACCCGCGAATTGAGCCGCCAAGAAGTTGAAGTTTGGAAAAAGGTTATTAGGATCATTAGCCATGAACTCAATAACTCACTAGGTCCAATGTCATCCATGTTACATAGTGCACAGCTGTTAACGCAAAAAGTGGATGAACCTCGTTTACAACGCGTTTTCACTACCATTGAAGAGCGAATAAAGCATTTAAACGAGTTCGTTCAAGGCTATGGAAAGTTTGCTAAACTACCACCACCTAAAATAACAACGGTTGATTGGCATTCATTACTCGATCAATTACAAAGCCAATGGCAATTTAATTTCGACCTTCAAAAAGATATCATCACACGAGCCGATCAAACCCAAATAGAACAATTGCTCATTAACCTGTTGAAAAACGCACATGAATCAGAGTCGCTAGCAGAGCATATTAGTTTAAAAATAACACAAGATAACCTCGGCACTCATATTAATGTGAGCGATCAAGGAAAAGGCATGAGTGAAACGGTTATGGCCAGTGCTCTCATCCCTTTTTATTCTACCAAGGCAGCTGGAAGTGGATTAGGGTTGGCACTGTGTCGAGAAATTGTTGAAGCCCATCATGGGCAAATTAGCCTGCATAATCGTGAAATCGGCGGGATCAGTGTTTTTGTAAGTTTACCCTGATAACTGCTTATTTAAGAATGAAAACTTGCTCAATTTAGGGGCGATTCAATCGCGCTCTGAAGTTTGCGGCTTTGTAAGCTACGTAAAAACGAGTAAAGCTGCCTTCTCACTCCTTACTTTTAGCGTATAAGCAACAAGAGTAAATAATTTATAGACATAAAAAAAGCTGCAAATTGCAGCTTTTTTTTACCTAAACGCTTATTCAGCGTCTGCAGGTTTATGCTTTGCAGCTGTTTCTGCGATCAGTGGTTGTAATTCACCACGTTGAAACATTTCAATGATAATGTCACAGCCACCAATTAACTCACCTTCAACCCAAAGTTGTGGGAAAGTAGGCCAGTTAGCATACGCAGGAAGCTCTGCACGAATGTCTGGATTAAGTAAAATATCTACATAAGCAAACGGTTCACCACACGACATTAACGCTTGTGATGCTTGTGAAGAAAAACCACAATTAGGCAGTTTTGGTGATCCTTTCATGTATAAGATGATTGGGTTTTCAGCAATTTGCTGTTTAATTTTATCGATGGTTTCCATTTACAACCTCAAAATGACGATAGCGAACACATTAGGCCTTGAAAAAGTTTCACTGTGGCCTCAGATATATAGATTAAAATAGGCAATTAAAGCCTCAATCTTAATTAGCTTTAGCAAGAGCATTGCTGTTTGCTAAAACTTGAGTAAAATACTCAACAATTATAGTAACACTATATTCCTGTTTGGTATAGATAAGTGCCCTGTTTGCGCAGGCATTACGTATTACTAAATAGACTATCAACCAAAAGAAGATGGAGATAAAAAATGGCATTTGAACTACCGTCACTACCGTATGCAATTGATGCACTTGAGCCACATATTTCACAAGAAACGCTAGAGTTTCACCATGGTAAACACCACAACACTTATGTGACTAAACTTAACGGTTTAATCCCAGGCACTGAGTTTGAAGGTAAGTCACTTGAAGAAATCGTATGTTCTTCAGAAGGCGGTGTATTTAATAACGCTGCTCAAATCTGGAACCACACTTTCTACTGGAACAGCCTATCTCCAAATGGCGGTGGCGCTCCAACAGGTGCAATTGCTGATGCAATTAACGCGAAATGGGGCTCATTTGACGCATTTAAAGACGCGTTAAACGACAAAGCAGTAAATAACTTTGGTTCAAGCTGGACTTGGTTAGTTAAACTAGCTGATGGTTCACTAGACATCGTTAATACATCTAACGCTGCTACACCACTAACAGATGCAGGTGTTACTCCAATCCTAACTGTGGATTTATGGGAACACGCATACTACATTGATTACCGTAACGTGCGTCCAGATTACCTTAAAGGTTTCTGGTCACTAGTTAACTGGGAATTCGCGAACGCTAACTTCGCATAATTAGTTTAATACTAGTTTTAAAAAGACGCTTATGCGTCTTTTTTTATGCCCGCTACTTTATTTGATTATGGTTGTACGTAGGTTGTTTTATAAAAGCTCATCTTGATCATTTTTCATATAAATTTTTAATTTTATTGCACAAAAAATGAAATTCGTGACTAGACTTTAAATAGTGAATATATCTTCAAAGTAGGTTTCGGAGGTCATTATGACTATTTTTGATCACTACCAAGCACGTTATGAATCAACACAAGAAGAAGAGTACAGTGTTGCTGAATTCCTCGAAATTTGTAAAACCGATAAGTCTGCTTATGCCAGTGCACCTGAAAGGTTACTGATGGCCATTGGCGAGCCTAAAATGGTAGATACTGCTACCGATACTCGCCTAAGTCGCTTATTTTCAAATCGTGTTGTTGCACGCTACCCAGCATTTGCTGACTTTTATGGCATGGAAGACGCTATTGAACAAATTGTGTCTTATCTAAAACATGCAGCACAAGGCTTAGAGGAGTGTAAACAAGTACTTTATTTACTCGGCCCTGTGGGTGGTGGTAAGTCATCAATTGCCGAAAAATTAAAGTATTTAATGCAACAAGTGCCTATCTACTCCATTAAAGGCTCACCAGTTAATGACCATCCGCTGGCATTATTTGACCCCATTGAAGATGCAAACCTGCTCGAAAAAGAATATGGAATTAAGTCACGCTACCTTAAAACAGTGATGTCGCCATGGGCCGCAAAACGCTTACAAGAATTTAATGGTGATATTAGCCAATTTAGAGTGGTTAAACGCTTCCCATCAATTTTAAATCAAGTAGCGATTGCTAAAACAGAGCCCGGCGATGAAAACAACCAAGATATTTCGGCTCTTGTAGGTAAAGTAGATATCCGCCAGCTTGAACACTTTGCGCAAAATGATCCTGATGCGTACGCTTATTCAGGCGCATTATGTTTAGCTAACCAAGGCTTAATGGAGTTTGTGGAAATGTTCAAAGCACCGATAAAAGTGCTACACCCGCTTTTAACAGCCACACAAGAAGGCAACTATAACGGCACAGAAGGCATAAGCGCCCTGCCATTTAACGGTATGATACTCGCCCACTCCAACGAGTCAGAATGGCAAACCTTTAAAAACAATAAAAACAACGAAGCTTTTTTAGACCGTGTTTATATTGTCAAAGTCCCATATTGCTTAAGAGTGACCGAAGAAATTAAAATTTACGATAAGCTGATTGAACACAGTGAGCTTTATAATGCTCCATGTGCGCCAGGAACACTTAAAATTTTAGCTCAATTTACCACTCTCTCGCGCTTAAAAGAGCCAGAAAACTCTAGCATTTACTCTAAAATGCGGGTCTACGATGGTGAAACACTCAAAGATACCGATCCAAAAGCTAAGTCATACCAAGAATATCGTGATTACGCTGGTGTCGATGAGGGCATGAACGGTCTTTCAACTCGTTTTGCGTTTAAAATTTTATCTCGCGTATTCAACTTTGATACCACCGAAGTGGCTGCCAACCCAGTACATTTGTTTTATGTACTTGAGCAACAAATTGAACGAGAACAATTTAGTGCCGAGGTTGAAGAGCGTTATTTAAGCTTTTTAAAAGGCTATTTAATTCCACAATATGTTGAGTTTATAGGTAAAGAGCTGCAAACCGCCTATCTAGAATCGTACTCGGAATACGGACAAAATATTTTTGACCGCTACGTTATTTATGCTGATTTTTGGATTCAAGATCAAGAATATCGCGACCCTGATACAGGGCAATTGTTTGACCGTGATGCGCTTAATGCTGAGCTCGAAAAAATTGAGAAACCGGCAGGTATTTCAAATCCTAAAGATTTCAGAAATGAAATTGTTAACTTTGTACTACGTGCTCGCGCTCACAATAATGGCAAGAATCCGCTATGGACGAGTTATGAGAAACTACGCACTGTTATTGAGAAAAAAATGTTCTCAAACACCGAAGACTTACTCCCTGTCATTTCATTCAATGCTAAAACATCGGCTGAGGATCAGCAAAAGCATGAGGACTTTGTTAACCGTATGGTTGAAAAAGGCTACACGCAAAAACAAGTGCGTTTGCTATCTGAGTGGTATTTACGGGTTAGAAAATCGCAATAACCTTCATAATTGCAGTTTTTAGGAGGTCATTATGGCGCATTTTATCGACAGGCGTTTAAATGGCAAAAACAAAAGCACAGTTAACCGCCAGCGTTTTATTAGGCGTTATAAAAAGCAGATAAAAGAAGCGGTGTCTGATGCGATAAATAAACGCAGCGTCACCGACTCTAGCTCTGGAGAGAGTATATCTATTCCACAGCGTGATATTAGTGAACCTACTTTTCATCAAGGTAGAGGCGGTAATAGAGAGCAAATACATCCAGGTAACGATCAGTTCTCTACTGGTGATAAAATTGAGCGACCTAAAGGTGGACAAGGCGGTGGCGCGGGCGAAGGTGAAGCGAGTGATTCTGGCGAAGGCCAAGATGATTTTGTTTTCTCAATTTCTAAAGACGAATATCTTGATTTGTTATTTGAAGATTTAGAACTCCCTAATTTACAAGAAAACCAGCTCGATAAGCTCGTACAAATGAAAACCCATCGCGCTGGGTTTTGCAGCGACGGTATGCCCAGTAATATTGACGTAGTGCGCTCATTACAAGGCTCTTTAGCTCGTAGAATTGCAATGACCGCAGGAAAAAAGCGCCGCCTTAGTGAACTTGAGGGTCAACTCGCGCTACTGCTTGAACAACCACACTGCGACAAAGCCGCTGTGACATTGTTGCAACAAGAAATCGACATTCTAAAGCAGCAAATTAAATCGGTACCCTTTATTGATAACTACGATTTGCGTTTTCGTAACTACAATAAACAACCGCACCCAACCAGCAAAGCAGTAATGTTTTGTATAATGGATGTATCCGGTTCAATGGATCAAGCCACCAAAGACATGGCAAAACGCTTTTATATTTTGCTTTATCAGTTTTTAACTCGCAGCTATAAAGACATTGAGGTTGTGTATATTCGTCATCATACTCAAGCTAAAGAAGTTGATGAACAAGAGTTTTTTTACTCCCAAGAAACGGGCGGTACTATCGTTTCAAGTGCGCTTAAGCTGATGAATGAAATAATAGCAGAGCGCTATAATGCTGATGAATGGAATATATACGCAGCACAAGCCTCTGATGGTGATAACTGGGCAGATGATACCCCGCAATGTGGGCATATTTTACGTAACAAACTGTTAAGCGCAGTGCGATATTTTGCCTATATAGAAATTACTACCCGCGCCCACCAAAGTTTATGGCGCGAGTACCAAAGCATAAGCCAAACTCACAGTAATTTTGCCATCCAACATATTCAAGGTGTTGAAGACATTTACCCTATATTTAGGGAGCTATTTAAAAAAGGCCGTCAACAGCAAGGGGCTGCATAGCCAAAGCGAGGTAGCAATATGAATAACGAGCGAATCAGTGATGGGCCCGATTGGACCTTTGAGTTACTTCAGCAATATCAAGATGAAATTGCACGTGTTGCTGAGCATTATAAACTAGACACATACCCTAACCAAATTGAAGTGATCACTGCTGAGCAAATGATGGATGCTTACTCCAGTGTAGGCATGCCTATTGGCTATACTCACTGGTCTTACGGTAAAAAGTTTATCCAAACAGAACAAAATTATAAACGAGGTCAAATGGGCCTTGCATATGAAATTGTGATTAACTCCAATCCATGTATAGCTTATTTAATGGAAGAAAATACGCTGCCGATGCAGGCATTGGTTATGGCACATGCGTGTTACGGGCATAACTCTTTTTTTAAGGGGAATTATTTATTTAAAACATGGACTGATGCCGGTTCTATAATTGACTATTTATTGTTTGCTAAAAATTATATTAGCCGCTGTGAAGAGAAATACGGTATTTCTGAAGTAGAAAGCATACTCGACTCTTGCCATGCGTTAATGAGTTATGGTGTTGACAGGTATAAACGTCCGCAGCGTATTTCGTTATTTGAAGAACAAAAACGCCAGCAAGAACGGGCTGAGTACTTACAATCACAAGTTAATGAACTATGGCGTACCATTCCCTCTCAGCAGCAAGAATCGAAAAAGCCTGAGCGCCACTTTCCGCAAGAGCCGCAGGAAAACATTCTGTATTTTATTGAAAAAAATGCTCCTTTACTTGAGCCATGGCAACGAGAAATCGTGCGTATTGTGCGAAAAATATCGCAGTACTTTTATCCGCAAAAACAAACACAGGTTATGAATGAAGGTTGGGCCACTTTTTGGCACTACACTATTTTGAACCACTTATATGATGAGGGAAAACTAACCGACTCATTTATGCTAGAGTTTTTACAAAGCCATACAAATGTTGTGTATCAACCCCCTTATAATAGCGATTATTACTCAGGTATTAACCCCTATGCGCTGGGTTTTAATATGATGGTAGATATACGCCGAATTTGTGAAAACCCGACAGAAGAAGATAAACGCTGGTTTCCTGAACATGCTGGTAGTGACTGGCTTGAAACTCTTCACTTTGCAATGCAAAACTTTAAAGATGAAAGTTTTATTAGCCAATTTTTATCACCTAAACTAATTAGAGACTTTAAATTGTTCACTATCGTCGACCACACCAGCAACCCACATTTAGAAATAGGCGCTATTCATGACGATAATGGCTACAAAGCGGTTAGAGAGGCACTTTCTGCACAATATAACCTTAGTAATCATGAACCTAACATACAAGTTTACGATGTAGACTTACGTGGCGATCGCTCATTAACCTTGCGATATATTCCTCACAACGCCATTCCACTGGCCAACTCCCATGAGGAGGTATTAAAACACCTTTACAGACTATGGGGCTTTAGGGTAAAACTTGAACAGGAGTCAAATTCTGGTGATATTTCAACCATTGGTCAATGCCCAATGGATGATTCACGCCATACAACAGAGTAAAAAAATGCAGAGCGAACCGATTGTGAGTTTTATGCAAGTTACACTGTCTATATTTCTCCAATATTAAGAGATTTAGGCTTGGTTTTTTCTAAGGAACAGCTCGTTAATGCGTTTGAGAAACGACCACAATAGCAGCAGGCCCTTATAACTGATAATAACTTACGCGATAAGCTTCATATTAAAGCGGGGGTTACCCGAGGAGGTGATCTCAAGCTTAGCGGCTAAGATTAATGCTGATTTAGTGATTATAGGCTCTGTAGGAAATGTAGGGATTAAAGCTAAGCTCATTGGTAATACTGCAGAAAAAATAATGCGTTTACTCAAAACTGATTTACTTATTTTACCTCCCAATTAAAAAATGATGCTTACGCATCATTTTTTATATCAGCATATACCGACACTTTATTTCGACCGGTTTCTTTTGAATGGTAAAGTGCTTTATCGGCAGCTTCAATCCAACGCTCATGATCTTTAAATTCGTTGTCAAAGCAGGCAATACCCACACTAATGGCCATATGCATAGTGTGCTCTTTGTATTTCGCTGGTGAGGTTTCGATTAATTGGCGTAAGCGCTCAGCAAATACGATAGCCCCTTGTTTATCGGTATCTAATAAAGTAACAACAAACTCTTCACCGCCGTATCGCCCAGCAATATCAGTTTCACGCAATGCAGTTTTAAGTAAACTCGCTATATGACGAAGAGCTTCATCTCCCGCACTATGACCAAAGTCATCGTTTACCTTTTTAAAGTGGTCGATATCAAAAATTAATAACGAGCAACAACCTTCACTACGCTTAGTGCGTAAAAATTCTTGATGTAGTAAATGCTCCCAATGTCCTCGGTTTGCAAGCTGGGTAAGACTATCTGTTTGGCTTACTTGCTCTAATTTTTTGTTTAACTCTTCAAGCTCTTTTTTGTTAACTGCAATATCTGTTACATCGTAGATAATAATACAAATATGCTCAACTTCCCCTCGTACATTCGTAAGTGGAATAAACGTGGCGTTTTGATACATATAATCAGCTTTACCTGTTATCGGCCGATAATTTTTAAAACGAAAAATATACGGCTGCTGTTCCCAGATAGTAAATGAGCGATTTTTTAATACAAACACTGACTCAGCTTTACTTCTAAACCATTTTTCATCTATGGCTGGGAATAGATCAAACAAGTCTTTATCTTTTACTGCACTAGGTAATAACCCAGAATGGTTTTCCATAAAACCATTCCAAACGCACACCTTGTAGTCTCTATCAAGCACCACAAGGCCTACATCAACAGTATTGAACATGTCCATTAACCAATGGATTTCATTTAAATCTAAATCAGCTGGCATAAATATTTAATCTTCCAGTAGATAAGCAACTTTATATTTCAAAGTTTTAAGTGAATCTTCAGTAAAGAGCAACATTAAATCACAACTAATATCATGATTTTCAATACCGTAACTAATTTCTATGGCAAGTGTTCGTTGCCAACGCGACTTATTAGACTGAACAAGTTCAGAAACATCACGATGCTGGCCCAATACAATGGGGTGGCCTTGACTAAAGGTCATATCGAGCTGTTTGGACAAGCCTGTTAATATAGCGCCAATTAAGATGTTACTCACATCCATTAGCAACTCTAACTCCACCTTGTCGTTTAATTCACCTTCGTAATTCATTAGTGAGGCTATTTCTTTAAAACTAGAATCATTTAAAAGTAATAACGCCTCACCAGATACCCCGCCGCCTATAAAGCCTTGGCAAATACCTGATGTAGTGTCATTGGTATCAACAGAGCTTAAGGCCATGTTAAGCTCACTGACTTCTAAAACATTAACATTAGGAATGGGTAACTTAACAAATACATTAAGCAGTCTTGCGAGTAGATCCCCAGCTTGGCCCATAGCGACATTAGTCAACTCTTGATATATATCACGAACATCAGGGTCAACTTGTTCACCTAAAGAATGAGATAAGCGTTCACGCAGTGCTCTATCTCGTATACCATGGTGCTCTATAATGGCAGCGAGCTTTTCGGGGGAACATGGTTTTTGAATAAAATCGATGGCGCCAAGCCCAAGTACACGCTGATGTGCGCTAGGTTGAATATCGCCCGATACCACCACAGTAAGTACGTCTAGCCCCTGATCTTTCATTGCTGCCAGTACGCCATAACCGTCCATCTCTGGCATATTTAAATCAAGAAAAAGAATTTCAGGTTGGGCTTTGGTTATTTGTTTTATGCAGTCTACACCGTCACATGCAAATTCAATTTTAATATCCCAATCATCGGGCAAGGAGCGAGCTAACTGGCGTCGTGCTAATTTTGAATCATCACATATTAAAACCGATGTTGACATACAATCTCACTATTTTAAAACGGGGTGCAATTTTAAGCGTTTAGAACAAGCCACAGGTACATAAAAAAACAATACCTATTTCCTATACGTATATAGTAATCAATGTATCGCCTATTTACAATTTTAGGCAAAAATAAAGCTATGGATTATTCTGCTTGGTAACTTATCTACATTATAATACACTCACAATTATTACGTTAATTTAAAAGGAAAAAATTCCATGCGTCGTACATTAGCTTTTGCATTAAGCCTATTTTGCTGTGCAAGTTTTGCCGCAGATTTACCCGAAAACAAACTCGATGCAGGAAGAGTAACCGCACAAGGTAAGCCAGTGACCTTATTAGGGAAAGGCCTTACTGTCGGTGAAGATGCCCCTAATTTTAAAGTAGTTGATGAGCGTTTCACTGCAGTTACATTAGAAAATTATAAAGGCCAAGCTGTATTAATTAGTGTTGTACCGAGCTTAGATACCGGTATTTGTAGCTTACAAACTAAGCACTTTAATGAAAAAGTCGCCCAACAATTTCCAGGCGTGGCCATGCTCACCATTAGTGCCGATTTACCGTTTGCGCAAAAACGTTTTTGCAAGGCCGAAAATATCGATAAAGTGACGACGCTTTCTGATTCTGTATGGCGTGATTTTGGCCAAAAGTATGGCTTAATAATTAAAGATATGGGCTTACTTACCCGCGCGGTATTTATTTTAGATAAAAGCCATAAAGTTATTTATAAGCAATTAGTTAGTAGTTTATCAACTGAGCCTGAATACGATAGCGTTATTGAAAAGCTTAAAACGCTTTAAGGGTCGAATTTCAAATAATAAAAAACCGCTATAAAGCGGTTTTTTTAATTATGCTTTTAGTTTTAGCTACAAGTTAACCTAAAAGCTCAGCTAGTTGCTTGCTTACTGCTTCAACCGCTTGTGTACCGTCTAGTTTATGGTACTGCGTGTTACCCGCTTTCGCTTCTGCTTGGTAGTAGTCAACCAATGGCATTGTTTGCTCATGGTAAATGCCTAAGCGCTTACGAACTGTCTCTTCGGTATCATCTGCACGAATAATAAGTTCTTCACCTGTTTCGTTGTCTTTACCTTCCTCTTTTGGTGGATTGTAAACAACATGGTAAACGCGACCAGAACCTGGATGAACACGACGTCCGCCCATACGCTCAACAATAACTTCATCAGCAACATCAAATTCAATAACGTGATCAACCACTACGCCATTTTCTTTCATAGCATCTGCTTGTGGAATTGTACGTGGGAAACCATCGAGTAAGAAGCCTTTCTCACAATCTGGTTTTGCAATACGCTCTTTAACAAGGCCAATAATAATATCGTCTGAAATAAGCTGACCTGCGTCCATTACTTTTTTTGCTTCTAGGCCAAGTGGTGTGCCCTCTTTAATTGCAGCTCGTAGCATATCACCGGTAGAAATTTGTGGAATACCGTATCTATCCATTAAAAACTGAGCTTGAGTACCTTTACCTGCACCCGGTGCGCCCAAAAGAATAATGCGCATATCATTGTCCCCTAATATGAGAGTTTATTTTAAAGTCTGAATTCTTCCATAAGCGCTGCAGATACTCAAGTAACTTATACTAATTGTCTATACAGCAGCGCATAAAAAAGGGAACAAACGTTCCCTTTTGACTCAATCATTGATTTTTAATACTTATTTGCTTAAATCAAGCATAAGTTTATTTAAGCGAGTTACAAATCCAGTCGGATCTTTAAGCGTACCGCGCTCTGCAAGTAAGGCTTGGTCTAGTAGTACATGTGACCACTGTGCAAACTTATCTTCGTCTTGCTCATCATTTAAGTGCTTAACCAGTTGGTGCTCTGGGTTTAATTCAAACACAGGCTTAGCCTCTGGAACAGCTTGACCTACTGACTCCATTAGCTTTTGCATTTGCGAGCTCATGTCGTTGTCATCGCTCACTACACACGCTGGTGAGTCAGTTAAGCGGTGAGTGAAGCGTACATCTTTAACATCATCACCTAATGCAGTTTTAATGCGCTCAACTAAACCTGCAACTTCTTTTTCAGACTCTTCTTGTGCTTTTTTAGTTTCTTCGTCATCTAATTTACCTAAGTCTAAATCACCACGGGTAATTGACTGAAATTGCTTTTCGCCAAATTCCGTTAAATGGCTCATCATCCACTCATCTACACGATCGCTTAGCAATAATACTTCAATGCCTTTTTTACGGAAGATTTCTAAGTGTGGTGAATTTTTAGCAGCAATAAATGAGTCAGCAACCACATAGTAAATTTTATCTTGGCTGTCCTTCATGCGCTCAATGTATTGCTCAAGTGAAACATCTTGAGTTTCTGAGTCGGTGTGCGTTGATGAAAAGCGAAGTAATTTAGCAATGCTTTCTTTGTTGGCCGCATCTTCAGCTGGGCCTTCTTTCATTACCTGACCAAATTCATTCCAAAATGTTTGGTAATCATCGGCTTTGTTTTTAGCCATACGCTCAAGCATTTTAATAATACGCGACGTACACCCCTTGCGAATAGCCTGGGTTACTTTGTTGTCTTGTAAAATTTCACGCGATACGTTTAGTGGTAAATCGTTTGAGTCTAATAAGCCTTTAACAAAACGTAAGTAGCTTGGCATAAACTGTTCAGCGTCATCCATAATAAACACGCGTTGAACATAAAGTTTTAAACCACTTTGGCGCTCACGGTTCCATAAATCAAAGGGTGCTTTTTTAGGAATGTATAACAAACTGGTGTATTCAGTTTTACCTTCAACTTTATTGTGTCCCCAGCTAAGCGGATCTTCCCAGTCGTGGCTTACATGCTTATAAAACTCTTTGTATTCGTCCTCAGAGATTTCTGATTTGTCACGTGTCCACAATGCTGTTGCACGGTTAATGCTTTCCCATTCACCAGGAACAGCTGGAATTTTTTCACCATCTTCACCTTCAGACTCAGGTACTTCTGCCTTGTACATCTGTACTGGTGTAGAAATATGATCAGAGTATTTAGTTACGATACTGCGAAGACGCCACTCATCTGCATATTCATTTTCTTCTTCACGAAGATGTAAAATAATGTCTGTACCACGGCCTTCTTTTTCGATTTCTTGTAGCGTGTACTCGCCTTCACCTTTTGACTGCCATTCAACCGCTGTAGTCTTTCCTGCTTTACGAGTACGAACAGTCACTTCATCAGCAACAATAAATGCTGAGTAAAAACCAACACCAAATTGACCAATAAGCTGTGAGTCTTTACTTTGATCACCAGTTAAGTTTTTGAAAAATTCAGCCGTACCCGACTTAGCAATTGTGCCTAATGAGCTGATCACTTCATCACGCGTCATACCAATACCATTATCAGAAATGGTCACTGTGTTAGCGTCTTTATCTGCGCTTATACGTACGCGTAAATCTGCATCACCTTGATAAAGGTCACCGTTTGAAAGGGCTAAAAAGCGTAGTTTATCGGCTGCGTCAGATGCATTTGATACAAGCTCGCGTAAAAAGATTTCTTTATTTGAATAAAGCGAGTGAATCATTAAGTTTAATAGTTGTTTTACTTCTGTTTGAAAGCCTAATGTTTCTTTTTGTGCTGCAGTCATTTATGTATCTCCAATTTGCAAAGTGTCTGCGTTATGCACTTAATATGGGGTGAGCCGTGAGAAGTTCAAGTAAAAAAAATAAAAAACCCCATTCAAAGACACTTTAAAGGGCTTAATCAACTAAAAAGGCGTTGTGGCATGCCCGTGCATTGGCTTATCAGTGCATGGATGAACAAAAAATAAATCGCTGGCATGCAATAATAATCGTTGAGCACCCAGCTCACTGCAATCATTTTTATATAAATCACATCCTAGTATAGGGTGGCCAAAAATTAAACTGTGAATTCTAAGTTGATGAGTGCGTCCAGTTATAGG
Organism: Pseudoalteromonas sp. APC 3224; assembly: GCF_030407535.1. Classification (GTDB taxonomy): domain Bacteria; phylum Pseudomonadota; class Gammaproteobacteria; order Enterobacterales; family Alteromonadaceae; genus Pseudoalteromonas. The sequence continues at coordinate 65,640 of NZ_JASDDF010000024.1, forward strand.
AGTAAAATCGACCAAAGTTTTTTGCTCTTTGTTAAAGCGTTTAACCACTTTAAATTGAGTGCGCGAGGGTTTGCCGCTCTGGTGACAAATTTTCACTTTCGGAAATAACATTTTATCTTTTGCTATAGGCGCAGTAATTTCTCCCTGAGGCTCAGAAACCAATCCAAAGAGCATTGCGCGATATTGCTTTTTAACACTTCGGGATTGGAATTGCTGATTCAGTGCTTTAGCTGCTTGCTCGTTAAGTGCTACCACCATCACTCCGGAGGTACCTAAATCTAAACGGTGGGGTAATATCGCAGTAGGAAACGCTGCGGTAACGCCTTGTTGGCCATTAACAAGCCTATAGTGAACCGAATCCCAGTTAAGAGGGTTTTTACCCGACAAGCTCAACAAGCCGCTAGGTTTATTGATCAATAAAATATCATCATCTTGATAAATAATTTTTATGTGTTCATGGCAAACAGGTGCGATAAAGTCATCAACAATCACATGAGCACTTTGAGTTATTGCAGCCATATCATCCTTAAACTTTTGTTTATATTGCAATTAAAGCCAACAAAAAAGCCTACAGTATGTATGTAGGCTTTTAAAGTAAGTTCAAATAGTTAAGCTTAAAATAAACTATTCATGGCTGACTAAGCGCCTGCCACTAAAAGCATGCATTAAGGTTGTGCCATCGACTAAATCAAGCTCGCCACCCACAGGAATACCATGAGCTATTCGCGATGCACCCACTTTGAATTTATGACAAAGCTGGGCAATATAATGAGCCGTTGTTTCACCTTCAACCGTAGGGTTAGTGGCTAATATAACTTCATTAATACCGCCATGGGCAAGCTTTTGCTCAAGCACGTCTAGCCCAATTTCTTTAGGCCCTATGCCATCAATCGGTGACAAATGTCCCATTAATACAAAATAGAGTCCTTTGTATTGGCCTGTTTGTTCAATCGCTAACACATCTGTAGGCGACTCAACCACACATAAAATGCCGCTGTCTTGACGCTTAGTGCTTAAGCAAATATCACATTGCGCTTGCTCGGTAAACGTGCGGCACGACTGACAATGCCCTACAGCCGTCATCGCTTTTGTTAGCGCATTCCCAAGCTGAGTGCCACCTTTGCGGTCGCGCTCTAATAAATGAAATGCAATACGCTGAGCAGATTTCGGGCCAATACCTGGCTGACAACGAAGTGCTTCTATTAGCGATGTTAAACTATCTGAAAGTTGCATAGTTGCTTAGAACGGCATTTTCATACCAGGTGGTAATTGCATACCGCCTGTTACTTTGCCCATGCGCTCTTGAGTTTCTTCAGCAACACGGCGAACAGCATCATTACACGCTGCTGCAAGTAAATCTTCAATCATGTCTTTGTCATCTTCCATTAAGCTTTCATCAAGCTCAACACGACGAACATTGTGGTTACCAAGCATGGTTACTTTCACTAAACCTGCACCGGCTTCACCAACCACTTCCATCGTTGCGATTTCTTCTTGGGCTTTTTGCATGCGCTCTTGCATTTGCTGCGCTTGCTTCATCATGTTACCCATTCCACCTTTAAACATAATCGTCTCTCTTTCTTTTAATACATTAACTGGAGTATAAATAAGGGCACTGGTCGTTAATTACAATGCCTGAATACTGTTTTCGTCAATTTCAGCGCTAAATAGCTGTTGAAATTGTACTATATTTTCATCGCTGGTGATCACATCAATCGCTTGCTGGTGACGACCTGCATCAATTTTTTGTTGAATCAAATAAGGTGAGTCAATCACCCCGCTAGCAAAATCAATATTAAGCTCAACGTTGTGTCCATAAATACTTGATAACGCCACATTTAACTTTTGACGTAACATTGGCGTATCTAAGTGCTTTTGCGATTCATCCACTTCAATATGGAAATGATTGTCTTGTTTGGTAAAAATTGAATGCAATGCAAACTGGCGCATGCGTCCGCCAAGTCCCATACGCTTTATTAAATAGGCCCACTCGTCTTGTTGATGAGCAAATCTAATTTCACTAATTGGGCTTTGAAAATCATCTGGTACGGGAATACTAGGCTCTTGCTCAACAACAGGTGCTGGTTTTTGCGGGTTAATTTGCTCTAATAGCTCCGGTGCTAAGTTTTCAGTAATCGTTTGATGCTTTGCTTTAAAGTCAACTTTACTCGCTGGCTTATTTGCTACCAAAGCTTGGCTCCCCTGTGCTGGGAGCTGAGGCTTTTTTTGCAGGTCATAGCTCACCTCACTATCCCATGGCGGTGGCTGCTGCGATACAGTTTGTGCTTCATTGCTCACCGGGCGACTAAATTCAGATTTTGTCGGTACTGGTTTTTCTTCAGTTGGCTTTTCAATAGCGGCACTTGAAAGCTTACCGGCACCCGAAATTTTTCTATCCCGTAAAATACGCGCTATTGCTGACTGTGCTCGCGCTTCTTGCTCACCCATTGATAACGTAGACTGTTCTGCGTTACTAGTGGTATTTGCTAACTCAGGATTAAACCCTTGATCAACAGCGCTACTCATTACATCATCGTATTGTGCGGCAATGGTTTGTTCTACATCACTGTGCTGCATGTAGGCATCATCTTCGCTTTGACGCTGCGCTTGTTCATCACTTATTACGGGGGTATCGACAATTTGAGGCTGACTTTGTACCGAACTTTGCTCAAGTTGTGTTTGGCTATTATCAGGCTGTGAAACCTCAGGCTCAGCGGCTTTTGTTGGCTGCGTTTGAGGTGTATTACTCTGCGCTGGCTTATTTTTATTTAAAATATCACGCAGTGCATTAGCACGCCCTGCGCTATTTTGCTCTGGCGCAGCTTGTGGACTAAGTTCAGGTTGATTGGTTTGCAGCTGCGCAGGTTCAAATGCTAGCAATCTGAGCATAATCATTTCGAACCCTAAACGAGGCTCAGGTGCCCATTGTAAATCTTTTTTTCCGTTAAGTAATAGCTGGTAATACACTTGAATTTGTTGAGCATGGGTATGCGCTGCAACATGCTCAATGTAATCAGCGTTATTGCTATCAAGCGCCGCCGCTTCAGGGACTAATTGACTCAATTGAATCACATGCGTTAGCGCAATTAAATCGTCAAGCAGCGCAATGTAATTTGGATTTCGGCTAGCGACTTGTGCAACTTCATTCATCAGTGCTGTGCCATCTTGCGCTAATAATGCCGCAAGTAAGCTCTGACTGTAATGCGTGTCCATTAAACCAAGCATGTCTTGTACCGCTTGATTTTTAATATCACCATTTGTTTGAGCAATCGCCTGATCGGTCAGACTTAATGCATCTCGCATACTACCATCGGCCGCTTTGGCAATAATACTTAGCGCATCATGATCAAAATTAAGCTGCTCATGAGTAAGCACATGCTCAAGCTGTTGCTTAATCTCAGCTTGCGACAATGCATTCAGATTAAACTGTAAACAGCGAGATAAAATAGTCACTGGTAATTTTTGAGGATCGGTGGTTGCGAGCAAAAACTTCACATGCTCAGGCGGCTCTTCAAGCGTTTTTAATAACGCATTAAAGCTGTGCTTTGACAACATGTGTACTTCATCGATGAGATATACTTTGTAACGTCCGCGCGTTGGCGCATATTGAACGTTATCGAGGATCTCACGCGTATCCTCAACTTTGGTGCGTGAAGCCGCATCTATTTCGAGTAAATCAATGTAGCGCCCTGCTTCTATATCAACACAGCTACTACATTGACCACATGGTGTGGCAGATATCCCCTCATCACAATTTAAGCTTTTAGCAAAAATACGGGCAATGGTGGTTTTACCAACACCACGGGTTCCAGTGAATAAATAAGCGTGATGCAGTCTATTTTGAGTCAGCGCGTTTACCAACGCCTGTTTTACATGAGACTGCCCAACCAATTCATGAAAGGTTTGAGGACGCCATTTTCTCGCTAGAACCTGATAACTCATCGATTATTCGCCTTCGAATTCAACCAATTTTAAAATATTGATGCCCATTTTTTCAATACGTTGCTCACCACCAAGCTCTGGAAGTGATACAACAAAGGCAGCATCTGTGGCGTTACCGCCTAATTTTGCAACCAACTTGGCTGTTGCTTCAATTGTACCACCGGTCGCCAACAAGTCGTCAACTAACAAGACTTTATCACCGGCTACAATCGCATCAGTATGAAGCTCTAATGTATCTTCGCCATATTCGAGTTGGTAATCTTGGCGAATAACTTCGCGCGGTAATTTACCTGGTTTACGAACAGGGATAAAAGGAATTCCCAAAGCATAAGATAGCGGAGCACCAAAAATAAAGCCACGCGATTCAGTGCCGATAATTTTAGTAAAACCTTGGTCTTTATAAGCGTCAATAAATGCATCTATGGTTGCTTTAAACGCTTCAGGGTTTGCCATTAGGGTTGTTACATCGCGAAACATAATGCCCGCTTTAGGATAATCAGCAATTGTAGTAATGCTGTTTTTGATAATTGCTGGTGTTACTTGAGTCATAATTTTAACTGCTCAATGATTAATATTACAAAGCAGGTGATTATAACCTTAAGTGGTCGTAAATTGCGAGTTTGCGATAATTATAAAGTGTCGGGAGAGGGAAGTGATAAAAATGTAAGGCTGATGAAAAACAACAGCCTTAAAATAAAACCTGATTAAGTTAAGCTGGTGATCCAACCTAAAATGGCATTTAAACACCCTATTCCAGCAAATACGGCTAAGAATGCAAAAAAGTAAGCCGCATTGAACGGGTCTTTAAAGTCTTTATCATCTGACATGGGTACAACCTTTTATTAAGCACAACAAATAAAGGCGCTATAATAGACGATGTGAAATAATCAATAAAGAGCTTAGTCTTGATTTTTTGTCACTATAATTTGCCGCTGTGCCATAGCTGTTAAGGTACTCAGTGCCCCTTGTGTTATTTGCTCAAGATTAAATTGTGGTGCATTTTCACTAACCTGTTGGCAAACCTGCTCAAACGTACTTCCCGCTTCATTTTCAATAATAGACAGTAGCATGGCGGTCATGGCATTTGTGGCCAAAAATTGCACCTCATCACTCTCATCGCGGTAAACAACAAAGAAATACGGCTGCTCTGAAGGCTGTTGAGGTTGAAACTCTTCACTAATATGTTGCACTGGATAGTCGTAGCTTAAGTTACGCGCTGTTTTAGATAAATACAAAGGAGAGTGAGTAAGCTTATTAGCGCTTAGAGGGAGCTCACGGGGGTCAGCCTTCATTACAGACACGTCAAGCTCAATCCATTCATAATGGGCTAGCGCCAGCATAAATATCGGATCAGACTCTCTAGGTACATAGCTTGTCATTAAATAGGTAATAAATTCTTCACCTATATCTAAAAAATAAGGAGATTGGCAATCATGCTCACTAAAAAATTGACGAACCAGTAATAGCCACTGTTGATCACTATAGAGTGTTTTTAAAACTGGAAATGCCGATGAAACAAAGCCATTAATATTATTAAAAAACAGATCTCGGTAAATAGCCATTCGTCTGTCTTCAACATCGGTTGGACACGGCTGCTTATTAGGCTCTCGAATATGGGCCATAAACTCATTTTGCACATCGATAAAACTCATAATAACGACTCTTATAAAACCCTAAAATAGCAAGTACTTATTAAATTCAAACAGCTAAGCACTTTGTGCTGTTGATAACAACTTAAGGTGCTTTGCCTGTAATTGATGGATTATATCCAGCTCTTTGGTTAACACATTAATAGGCGGAATATTAAAATCTCGCTCTAGCAGTGTGGGAAAAACACCATGTGCTTGATATGCGCTATCGAGCAATTGCCAGACAGGGTCGATAACATCAGCACCATGAGTATCAATAATTAGGTCATCAGCTTCATTGTAGTGACCTGCAACATGGCAATAGGCAATTTTATTAGTTGGTAGCCCACTTAAAAACGCTTGTGCATCATAACCATGATTAATCGAGTTCACATAGATATTATTAACATCTAATAGCAGCTGGCAGTCTGCGTCTTCTAAAATAGCATTGGTAAATTCAAGCTCTGATAGCTGCTGACCAGGGGCACCATAATAAGACACATTTTCCAGCACAAGTGGTCGCTCTAATATATCTTGTACCTGCTTAACCCGAGAAACGACATGTTTTATCGCTTCTTCAGTAAAAGGAATTGGCATTAAGTCATACATATGGCCTTTACCTGAGCAATAGCTTAAATGTTCGCTATAAGCTTTAATATCGTGGTTATCAAAGAAAGATTTTAACGACTTTATAAATTCAATATCAAGCGGCTCAGGCGATCCAATAGAAAGTGACAAACCATGACAAACAAAGTGATTATTATTAGTTAACTGTTTAAATTGCTTTTCAAAGCGCCCACCTAGCTTTAACCAGTTCTCTGGAGCCACTTCCATAAACTCAATTTGTTTTGGTATAGCATGCTCAAGCTCATCTAGCATTTCTCTTCGCAAGCCTAAACCGACCATGCCAAAGTTAGGCGTTTGATTTTGAGCCATAATAAAACCTCATATTAAATAAAAAGGGCCTAATGGCCCTCTCGCTTATCTGAAAAAGAAAAGTTTAGTGGCTACCACCACATTTACCTTCGCCGCACTTGCCTTCTTTTTTGGCCTTAGCATCACCACCACATTTACCTTCGCCGCACTTGCCTTCTTTTTTGGCCTTAGCATCACCGCCGCATTTACCTTCTTTTTTGGCCTTAGCATCGCCACCACATTTACCTTCGCCGCACTTGCCTTCTTTTTTGGCCTTAGCATCACCGCCGCATTTACCTTCGCCGCACTTGCCTTCTTTTTTCGCTTTAGCGTCGCCGCCACATTTTCCTTCGCCACACTTGCCTTCTTTTTTCGCTTTAGCGTCGCCGCCACATTTTCCTTCGCCGCACTTGCCTTCACCAGCGTCTAATTGATAACCAGCTACCATTTGTTGAAACTCAAATGGATTAGCTTGAACATCAGTACTCGCCATACTTGCGCTGCCAACAACCACTGCGCCTAATGTTAATGCAATTGAGTTTTTCTTTATTGTATTCATTTTTAATTACCTTTTAAACTTGTTGAACATCATTATAAAAGTAGACCGGTATTAAACTAAAAACTTTCAAATTTTCTATTTTTTTTGCAAATAAGTTATTTAACTCTCTATGAACGCTAATAAGCGTTTTATGAATTTATGATTTACAGGTAAACTGGCGCTCCTTTTTTAGTAATACATTAATCACACTATGAAACTTATTTTAGCACCCATGGAAGGTGTCGTTGACTTTAAAATGCGGCAACTCCTCACCGACATAGGCGGCTTCGATCTTTGTGTGACCGAATTTATCCGTGTTGTAGATACTTGCCTTCCAGATAAAGTATTCCACCGTTATTGCCCTGAACTTAAAAATGCGGGACTCACTCGTAGCGGTACTCCGGTTCGTATTCAGTTATTAGGCCAAGTAGCCGACGTGTTAGCAGAAAATGCTGTAAAAGCAATTGGCTTAGGCTCTCATGGCGTTGATTTAAACTTTGGTTGCCCCGCAAAAACAGTCAATAAAAGCAAAGGCGGTGCTGTATTACTCAAAGATCCAGAACATATGTACTCGATTATAAAAACGGTAAGGGATGCCGTTGATGATGAGTATGAGGTAAGTGCTAAAATTCGCTTAGGTTTTGATGATGATAGTAATAGCCAAGAAATTGTCGATGCCGTTGTTAGCGCTGGTGCTAACAGCATTGCAATACACGCAAGAACTAAACGCGATGGCTACAATCCACCCGCCTATTGGGAAAAAATTCCCCCTTTGGTCAAAGATAAAAAAATTGCAGTGGTCGCCAATGGCGAAATTTGGCAAATAGAAGATGCTCTTTTATGCCAAAAACGCAGTGGTTGTCGTGATTTGATGATTGGTCGTGGCGCCCTTTCACATCCTGATCTCGCAAGAAAAATTAAAGCGCAAGTTAATAACGAAAGCTACAACGAGCTCACTTGGGAGAATATTTTACACCATATTATTCATTCATCTATGCACCAAACAGCTAGCAAAGATAATAAATATTTTGCATCTCGAACAAAGCAATGGCTTGGTTATTTAAAACGCCAATATCCACAAGCTGGGCTATTATTTGATGAAATTCGTCGTTTAAAAGCAAAGGATGAGGTAGCCGAAGTATTAAAGAAATATGCGAAAGCGCCACAATTTGATGCAAATCATAACACCTAAACAAATCTAAATAGATAATAGCAGTATCACTACAAATTAACTTAAGGGTTATACTGCTAATGCATCATCAGCAACGACTAAACGATGAAATAGAAAGTGTTAAAGCAACGATATTAGGTTTGTTGTCACAATCAACTCACCCTACACATCAAAACTTGTTCTGCATCCTAACCCAAACATCTAATGAAGAGTGGCTTGATTTAGCAGCTCAACAATTAGGTAATGAGTATAATCCGTTAATTGAACGAATGAACAAGCTTGAAGCAGCAATTAGTCAAATAGATATTGGTCAATATGGCTACTGCTGTGACTGTGAAGAGAAAATATCAGAGCAGCGCTTAGAAAGAGACCCTGCTGCTCAGCGGTGTGATAAGTGCGCTAAGTAGTAGCGCACTTAAGTTTAATTGAGTAATTGCGGTGCAAAACTAAATGATTGCCCTGGATAAAAAATAATATCCTCAACTAATATCCTCGCATCTTCTTCACTAATATTTAAACGTTTTAGTAAATTTAAGCGCGCTTGCGATAATGTCCACGCGTGGTAATGCACCCCAAGATCAGTTTCCATCATCGCTAAATAGAGCCGCTTATTTGCAGCCGTTAATTGCTTATTGTTAGCACGTTGAGGTAATAGCATGTAACCCGTTGACCAATCTAAACCTAATACTTGCGTTTTTTTTAAAAATGTTTCGCTAAGCTGCGATACATCAGAGATACCCACCGTTATTAGCTCAGTTGAGCTTTGCATTGTTTTAAATTTACTATCTATAAGGCTTAGCCACTCAAGCGGCGAAAGTACATCATTTGCAAAATAATTTAGTTTACTTTGGTACCACTGGCTGCCATTTGCAAGACCAGACAACCCAATGCTGCCTCTGGGCTTATACTGCGTTAAGTAATTATTTAATACACTCAGAGACTCATTAAGCTCAATAGGTGTGTCAGTACTATTAATTGCTTGCTGCACATAGTGCTTTAAATAATTATGCTCTATTTTATTAAGCTTTAAGTTACTTTGCTCAGCGGCTTGTAGCTGTGATTTAACAAATATCAGCCACTGCTCAATGTTTTTATACTGAGCATCATTTTTAACTATCGAAAGCATGTTTGATAACACATCAGTGTGTGCAGGCCATGCAAAATAACGCTCTGGAAACCGCTCAGCAATCACCAAATAATTTACTTGATGGGTTTGCGCAGAAGATAACTTCATTTGCATTAGCTGCTGGTAAATAGCGTGGCGACGCGCTAAATATGAATCAGTAAAAGGCAGTTGTTCGTTACTGAGCCCTGTACTGTTTAAGTTCTTTTGTGCACTTAAAGCCGTATTAAGTGATATTAACGCGCTTTGTGCCTCTTCATAAGATGAAAACAAATCAGCTGGCTTTGAGCATGATGCTAAAAGCAAACAAAAGAGCAATGAAATAATAGGCGTTCTGTTCATGTTAATTCCAATAAAAAAAGCCCCAATGGGGCTTTTTAAAAATACTAGAGTACATTAAATATTAAATTTTAACACCGTTGCGAGCGGCTTTATCTTTAATATATGTAGCCCAACCTTTTGCAAATCTACGTGTGGTTGGATCGTCCATAGCTTTAGTAATAGCGGCATGTGCTTGCTTATACTTGCCTTGGTAGTAAAACGCTTCAGCTAGATCTGAATATATAGTACCTTTTTTGTCAGAGCCAAGCTCTAACGCTTTGTTCAAACGAACAACGGCAGCACTAAATTTTTCAGATTGTAGAAGTAATGAACCGGCTTTGCGATAAAGCTCAGCGTCATTATCAAATTTAGCAGCTTCTTCGTAGTACTTAGCAGCCTTCTCTATATCTTTCGAACGATGGTAGTTACTAGCAATCGCACTCATGTTTTGCTTAGTGCGTTTAACTTTTTCTTCTTTAACGGCCTTTTCAAGCGTTACAGCTGCTTTATAAGGAATTTCATTTAAAGAATAGAAATTAGCTAGAACTTTGTATTCAACTTCGTTTTCAAAGTAACCGTTCTTGTAAGCAACTTCCATAGTTGCTAGGCCTTTTTTGTATTCTTCGGTTTGTAAATAATACTTACCTAAGCCTACCCAAGACTTTTTGTCTTCAGGCCATACACGAACGATTTCTTCAGCGACTTTAACCATATTTTGATATTGCTTTTGCTCAAAATAGGCAGCTAATTTAAGTTGATAAGGAGCTTTATTAGGCTCTTTTGCTAACTTAATTGCTTTGTTTGCCGGCTCGAGAACCTCATTAAACTGTTTAAGCTCATAGCTTGCTTGCGCAATACGAGTGTAAACTTTTGGGTCTTCTTCGCCTGTAAAGTCCATCCAATCAGAATATGCTTGCTTTGCGGCATTGTACTGTTCAGTACCTGCATACATGTCACCTAAGGTTTTTAAACCTTGAGCCTGATCGGCAAAGTTTAATACATCTGGTGCAATCGCTGCTTTCATATACTTAATAGCGACTTTGTACTGCTCTTTTTGAGCATACATGCTGCCTAAGTAACGATTAACAGTTGCTTTGTCAAAGTCGTTAGACGGATCTAACTCTTTTAATAAAGCAATTGCACCATCAACATCATCTTCATTATACAAATCAAACGCTTTAATTACTTTTTTACCAGTACGTTCGCCCATGATTTTAGTTTTTGCTTTCTTACGCTCTTCAATTTTCGCGTAATCTGGCGCCGCTAAAACAGGTGCAGTTAATGCTGCACCTGACACAGACATAAGAATTGCAAGTGCAGTTACTTTAGAAAAATTTCTCATTACTCGCCTCCTTAGTTGCCTTGGTTAAGTTTAAAGTCTAGTTGAACTTGTAAACCAACTTGCTTTTGTGGTTTGCCGTCAATGATCTTAGGACGGTATTTCCACTTGCGCAATGCACGTTTAGCTTCACGGTCAAAGATACGTTTTGGATCTGCGTCGATTACATCAACGTCAGTCACACCACCTAACTCATCAATTGTGAATGAAAGTTGAACCCAACCTTCTTTACCATCACGTGCTGCTTGTGTTGGATATTTTGGTTCAATACGAACGATCGGTGTCGCATCACCATCTCGTCCAAATGCACCTGGACCACTCAGTCCACCAGCCGTGCTTCCCACATCGATGCTTGGCATATTAAACGACAAACTCGTACTTGGGTTGCTATTTTCCGGCTGTGGCGGCTGCGGTTTAGGCGGCTGCTTTGGCGGTGGCGGAGGCGGAGGCGGTACACGCTTCCTCTCCTGCACCTTAGATTCAGGCGGATTCGTCATAATTTCGACTATGATCTGCTCTTTTTGTTCCGTATTACGGTCAGCCCCACCAGAGATGAGGTATGCCATGAAGTAGAACAAGCCGAAAGTAACTGCCCCACCTGCAATCAGTGAAAACAGAAAACGAATCATTACTGATCTCCAGCTATTGAAATTCTCAGGTTATCACCTGTCGCTTTAATCTGGTCCATAACTTTAACCACTGTGCCATGTTTTGCTTCTTTGTCAGCTTGCAAAATTACAACATCTGTAGGTTGTTCTGCTAATAAACTTTCAATTTTTGCTGAAACACGTTCAACATCAACTTGCTGTTTATCAATCCAGATTGCACCGTCATTACGAATAGCAATAAAAATATTAGCATTTTTTTGCTTCGTAGCTTGGGCAGCTTTTGGTTTATTGACCTCGATACCAGCCTCTTTAACGAACGATGTAGTTACGATAAAGAAAATAAGCATGATAAATACGATGTCAAGCATTGGCGTCATATCTACCGCTGCTTCTTCTTCTTCACGAAAACGTTGTTTACGTGCCATATTTAATTCTCTCTCTAGTGATGAGGCATACTATCTACAAGTTTGGCTTTCACCATTCTCGCTCTTGCCTCAAGGCGTGAGCTAAAGAATACCCCAGATAGTGCCGCAACCATTCCAGCCATTGTTGGGATTGTTGCCATTGATATGCCTGATGCCATTAAACGTGCATTACCTGTACCTTGGGTTGCCATGGTTTCAAAAACCGCGATCATACCCGTAACAGTGCCAAGTAAGCCTATTAAAGGACATACAGCTACTAATGTTTTAATCAACAACATACGCTGATCTAATTTTTCAGACGCTTCAGAAATCCATGCTTCACGGATTCTGTGTGCGTACCAAGACGTAGTGTCTTGGCGGGCATCCCACTTGGCTACAATATCCTTCGTTAAACGAGGAAATTCAGCAAGTAGGAACCAATAGCGCTCAATCATTAAAACCCACATAAGAAAGAGTGCTATCGCGACCACGTATAAAACCTGGCCGCCTGTGCCAACAAAATCCCTGATAGATTCCCAGATCTCCATCAGGACTAGCATTAGGCTTTCTCCTTCTCCGCGTGAGTCGCGATGATACCCGCGCTTTGCTCATCAAGGATGTGTAATACCGACTTACTACGACCTGCAACAATAGAATGAAGTAGGATAAGTGGTAGAGCTGCAATTAGACCTAGCGCTGTAGTTACAAGTGCTAGAGAGATGTTACCAGCCATGATCTTCGGATCGCCCGTACCGAACAATGTGATTGTTTGGAACGTTAGGATCATACCGATTACCGTACCTAGTAGACCTAGTAATGGTGCGATAGCAGCAAGGATCTTGATGATGTTAATACCCGCTTCGATGCGTGGCGTTTCACGAAGAATCGCTTCATCCAGTTTAAGCTCAAGGTTTTCAACATCTTGGTTTTTGTTGTCAGAGTACACTTTAAGAATACGACCCAGTGGGTTATTTGTATTCGGTGTAGACAAGTTCTTAAGCTGACCTTTGATCTTAGAAGTAGTAAGCGCTAAATCAACGAAACGTACTAAGAAGATTAAAAGACCTACAACAAGTAATACTGTGATGATGTAACCAACTTCAGCACCTTGCTCGTAGTACTCCATAAGAGACTTTTTCTGAGTGTTAATACGTAAAATTGCACCACGTGTAGGATCCACGTACACGCCAGCATAGTTATCAGCTGAAGTACCTTCTAAATCAGAAATACCTTTAAGGATATAGCTGTCAGGTTGCTTACCTAGAGGCTGAATAGATTTAGTCTCTGGTGAGTAGATTAAGTATCCGTCGTCTGTAACTAAGTTGAAGTTACCGATACGTGTTACTTTTTTCATAGACGGGTTACCGTCAAGACCAGCAACTTCAGTTTCAAACGTTGAAACTTTTGCTGATTCAGTCATTTCTGTTTGAAGTGAAATCCAAAGTTCTTCTAGTTCACGAACAGTTGGAAGTTCTTTAGCTGCTGCTAATGAACGAAGTACTTCAGCACGACCTGGTTTTTCAGCACTTACTAAAGATGCTTCAATTGAACCAATCGCGTCAGCTGCTGCACGACGAACAACACCAAACATTTCACCTAACGTACCTTGAGCGTTTTGAAGAGCTTGCTCTTTTTCCGCTAAAGTATTTTCGTTTTGTGCATATTCTTTGCTAAGACGATCACCACGTGCTTTTTCAGCAGCTAGTTGGCTTTTCGCTTTGTTAAGTAACGCTTGCTTATCAGCACGATCTGACAAGAACTCTTGTTCACGTTGCTTATTGATTTTTCCTTCAGAGATACGCTCTTGCTTTACTTGCTCAAGAATTTTATCTAAAGCGTCAGTATTTGCATGTGCATTAAGCGCGGTACCGGCAGAAACAGACAGTACTGCTGCAACAGCAAAACCTTTAAATAGTTTCTTCATTATTGATTACTCCGCGCCAAAAATTGGTAGTTTAACAAGTTCTAGTGTCGCTTGCTTACGTGCCATACGGATCACTTCTTTAACAGGTTTTAGGTATTCTTCACCTAATTCTTTCCACTGTTTAGTGTTGTTATCCCACACCCAAGCGTGTTTTAGATCGAATGATTGCGCTACGTAAGTAATACGACCTAAACGACCGATATCTACGTTAATGCTACGACCATCAACATCTAAAGTACCTTGAGAAGCAGTTACAGCTGAGCTGTATGCTGTTTCAACAGTGTACGCTTCAAGAACCTGACGGAACTTTTCAGACGTTGTTACAGATGCAGATGCCATGATCTCACGTAATCTTTCAACGCGTCCAAGACGAGTTTCAAGGTTAAATGGAACGTCCGCTTTGATGAATTGCTCAAGCGTATCGATCATGCGATACATCAAAGGCACAACGTTTTGTTTAGTGTTATCGATAGTCGCGATTTGACGATCGAACGATGCGATAGACGCGTTTTGGTCTGCGACCAAACGTGCTACGTGATCGTTGTACACTTTCATAAGTTCAGTCTCATCAACGATGCTACGGTACTCAGCGATTAGCTCCTGAGTTTGACCATATACATTGTCAATTTTAGTTTGAGACTTAACCGCAGCCTTTTGAATTGTTTGACCTGCTTTTTGCACGTCATTCAAAGGATCTGCAATCACATTGCTGCTTGCAAATGCAAAAGCGCCAACCAACGCAGTTGCTACAAGACTCTTTCTGATTTTAACAGACATAGTTCCCAACCAATTAAGTAATGTTACTTTTATAATTTAATTATCAACCCGCTAAGGGGAAGACAACCCTGATATCTTTTAATAGATATCAACTTACCAATAATGCTAAATGCATCATGTCATGTCAACTTCATGTTTAGCATAACCTATAAATAAATCAGCTTGTTTGTAAGATATTTACTGGGCTTGAACAAAAAAATTAACATTATTATAACTAACGTGATAAACACAATTTCTGCAAGCCCTGATATAGTAAGAATAACGATAACCACCACTGTTAATGTAAACAAAAATATAACATTTAAAATTAACTTAATCGTTGCTGAAAAAAAATTAAAAATAAGCTAATTTTCTGTCCCGAATATTCATTTCGAAGGTTTTTTAACGCTTTTTACACAAAAAATACAGCTAATCGTTATTATTAGGTTATTCATCGCATAATAATAATGACGTGCAGATTGAATAAAAAGCAATACAAAGGAGGGGAAGATGATTACAAAAAATCATTTTTATTAACACCTGTGTTTTTTATCTTTATTAGCCTAAAGACCTTATCCATTTTTAATATTTTTCCAAGCCCCAATCTCAACCTTAAGCAGTTGTATCATCTCTGAAGGATTAGAGTCAGATAGACTAATCGTAAGATAAAATAA